>UQYE01000001.1:0-74893 GCA_900545145.1 uncultured Collinsella sp.
ATTGCCATCGCCTCGTTCTTGAGGCCTTGCGCCGCGACAATATCCCGCTCACCGATGGCACCGCCGTAGAGCGTCTGATGGAACAATTCACCCGCAACCCCGCGCCGCTCATCGTGCATGATCGCGACCGCGCCGGACATCTGATTGCCAAGGTGGTCGAGGCTGTCGACTACCGCATTCCCTTTATCCCCGACGATGCCCAAGCCGAGCAGGAAGAGGCCGCTGCCGAGAACATGCTTCGCGAGGCCGCCGCGCTCGATCCGACCAACTGGGATGCCCAGCGCATGCTGACGGCCCTCACCGCCGACTCCAACGAGGAATACGTACAGTACCTGGTATCCAAGCGCGATGAAGTCGAGCATGACCTGGCGTTCAAGATCGCCTCGGCGCAGGACCCCTATGAGCGCGAGGCCGCGGGCGACCTTATGCGCCGCCCCTACCTGCGCTGGCTTGCCGCCCTTGCATCGCGCGCCCTCATTAGCGGACGCTATCGCATGTCGCTCGAAGCTGCAAACCGCAGCCTCGTCTTTGCCCCCAACGATCCGGCCGGCGTCCGCCACACCGCGATGCTCGCCATGGCGAAGCTCGAATACCCTGCCGAGGAGCTCAAGCGCTTTCGCTCTGCCCACTCCGTCCCCTATCTCGCCAACACGCCGCTGCGCCGTCGTCCCAAGGATGCAGAACGCGACTTGGACCCGTGGACGCTCATCGCGCTGATCAGCGCTGCCTGGCGCGAGCTGGATTACGAGGGCGCCGAACACTACCTGCGCATCCTTGCGCGCTCGTGCCCGCACGCAGCCGAGGCGCTCTACTTCCAAACCGAGTTTCCCGATGGCGTCTATGCCCGCGTCAACGTGGGTGCAGGCTCCACCGACGAGCTCGTCCTTGCACTCTCCGAGGCGACGCCGGTACTGCAGGAGGGCCTGGGCGCACCCGACAACGCCAGCTTTGCCGCCTGGGTCGCCACCAACGACATCGTGCGCTCCCAGATCGACGAGCGCATACTGCGGGCGGCCGAGCAGGGCTTGCCGTTTAAGGGAGGAGACCTCTAATGGATCCGAGCGTCTACATCCCCGCCTACCTGGAGCGCACCTATCTGGCGTCGCACCCCGAACTCACCGATGCAGCACGCGAGCTTGTCCATAACGACATCAGCGCAAACCCTCACAAGTATGCGCAGACCGAGCATGCCCAAGCGCTGCTGTCCTATGCCGGTGTTCATCGTCACCTGCTCGACGAGCTCCATCGCATCGAGGACATGGGCAGCGACGAGGAGTTTGAGCAGACGCGCAACCGCCTGTTCGACGACATGCGCGATGAGCTGCTCAAGATTGTTCGCGTCGATGCGCTGGCCGTCGATGCGCAGTTGCTCGCCATCATCCTGGCGGACACGCCCGTCGATGCCTGCCTGGGCGACCTGATGAAGCTCGAGGCGGGCACGGCCGACTACCTGCAACAGAGCGTGCCCGGGTTTGATATGGAGGCCCCGCACTATTGGGCCAATAATGTTTTGGCCGACGGTGTCACCGCGGCGGACCTTACCGTGAGCGAGCCGGCCCTTATCGGGTGGCTTCACACACTCGAGGCCATCTCGCAGCTGTGCATGGCGAGCGCCCGCTACCGCGCTGCTGCCAACTACGCCCGCCGCGTCCTTAAGGCAGAAGGCTATCCCACCCGAGCTGCCGGCACCGTGTTGCTCGCTCTCGCTCGCCTGGAAGACCAGGACGGCTTTTTTGCCCTAGCGCATCAGCTCGAGGAACAGATGGGGGCAGACGCACTCGAAAACTCTCCTTGGTACCTGCTCGCCCGCACGATTCTGCTGTTCAAAACAAACAAGATGCGCCCGGCGACGCGCGCGCTGCGTGAGTTTGCTAACCGTTGTGAGGGCGGCGCGTTCTTTTTGCTGAACCCCATGTATCAGACGCCGTATCTCCCCTGCCGGCCCGAACCGCACGATCCCTGGGATCTTTCGCACCAGGCAGTTTGGGAAGCCGACGGCATTATCTCGGACACACCCGACTTTGCCCCCTGGGCCAACGCCTGCGAAGATGTATCGCAGCTTGCCCAGGAATTTGCGCGCCGCTACGGCTTTTAGCGACGCGATCGCCCCGACCATGTCATCTATGTTAGGAACGGCTTCATGAACCTCCGCTCATCTCTCGCCTGCACCTCGAGCGATATCGCCCGCTGGGGACTGCGCTCTGTCCTCAAACGCCAGGGCGGCGTGCTTCCCGGCCGCATCGCCATGAAGATCGACCCCGAGCTGCTAAGCGACCTCGCGAGCCTGGTCGACCGCAGTGTGGTGATCACCGGTACTAATGGCAAGACCACCACATCCAACCTCATCGCCGACGCAGTTGCTGCCAGCGGTGCTACCGTGGTGTGCAATCGTGCCGGCAACAATATGGAGCCCGGTGTGGTGGGTGCTCTGCTCGAGGCCCGCGGCGGCCTTAAGCACACCAGCAGCGGCAAGCGCGTGGGCGTTTTTGAGTGCGACGAGCTCTACACCGTACGCGTTCTGCCCAAGCTCAAACCGACGTACTTTGTGCTGCTCAACCTGTTCCGCGACCAGCTAGACCGCTACGGCGAGATTGACCACACCCAGGATGTCATCGCCCACGCGCTGGAGCTTTCGCCGGCAACGACGCTCATTTACAATGCAGACGACCCGCTGTGTGCCGCGATCGCCGCGCGCGTTCCCAACGCAAGCATCGCCTTTGGCATCGACAGCGCCACGGGCACCGAGTCCGACCGCATTAGCGACTCGCGTTTTTGCTCGCAGTGCAACGCCCCGCTGGAATACGACTATGTGCAGTACGGACAGCTGGGCGCCTATCATTGCCCTTCGTGCGGATGGGGTCGCCCCGCGCTGCTCCGCCGCGTGACGGGCGTTGAGCTCGGCTGCGACGGCTATGGTTTTGACCTGGCCTTTGGACCCGATACCGACGCGCCCGCCGCGCACATCGCCACGCGCTACAACGGCCTGTACATGGTCTATAACGTCGCCGCCGCCTTCTTTGCGGCGCACGAGCTGGGCGTGGACGCGGCGCTTCTACAGCCTACGCTCGATGCCTATGTGCCTGCCGGCGGTCGTATGGGGCGCTGGGATATCGCCGGCCGCACCGTCGAGGCCAACCTGGCCAAGAATCCCGTAGGCTTCGATCGACAAATCCAGTCCATCAAGACGGCAGACGGCAGACTCTGCGCTTTCTTCCTCAATGACAACGACGCCGACGGCCACGATGTCTCGTGGATCTACGACGTCGACTTCGAGCGCATCGCCGATACCTCGGGGCTTGTCGCCTTTGCCGGCGGCACGCGTGCACACGATATGCAGGTGCGCCTCAAGTACGCCGGCATCGACGCCGCCATTATCTCGGACGTCGCGCAGGCAATTGGCGCCATGGCAGACGAGGCCGCCGATGACACCTTCTACGCCGTCGCCAACTACACGGCCTTCCCGCCGCTGGTCAAAGAACTCGACGGGCTCAAAGGCACCGATGCAAGTTCGGTCGCCTCCCACGCCGTAACGCGCGCCGATGGTAGCGCTGTCCCCACCGATATCGCGCCAGTCGAGCTCTCGCGCCCGCTGCGCATCGTCTACCTGTATCCCGATGCCCTCAACCTCTATGGCGACGGCGGCAACGTCATCGCCCTCGAGCGCCGCTGCGCCTGGCGTGGCATTCCCGCGCGTGTAGACGAGGTCCGTATGGGCGAAACGCTTGATTTGACCGATGCCGATATCGTCATGATGGGTGGCGGCTCCGACCGCGACCAGCTAGCCGTGGCACACGAGCTGCTCGCCCAAAAAGACAAGGTCGCGGCCTATGTTGAGGATGGCGGCTCGCTGCTTGCCATCTGTGGCGGCTATCAGCTGCTCGGCCGTTCGTACTATATGGGCGAGGATCGCATCGAGGGTCTGGGGGTCATTGCCGCCGAAACCGTACGCGGCTCCGACCGCCTGATCGGCAACGTCGCCGTCAAGACCGACCTGGCACCCGAGCCCTTTGTCGGATTCGAGAACCACGGCGGCCGCACGCTTTTGGACGTCGATGCCACGCCGCTCGGAACGTCCGTCGTCGCGGGCACCGGCAACAACGGCGACGATGGCTTTGAGGGTCTCATCTACAAGGGTGTCATCGGCACGTACCTGCATGGCCCGGCGCTGCCCAAGAACCCCGAACTCGCCGACTGGCTCATCGCCCACGCCCTCGAACGCCGTGGCGACGCACAGGCCGCCGCCCTGCTGCCGCTCAAACCCCTCGACGACACCTACGAGCACGCCGCCCACGACGCCGCGATGAAGCTCCTCCCCTAACGCCCCACCACCACAAAGGGGACAGGCACCTTTGTGGTGGTTTTCCAGTTTGCCAACGATATACGCGCCGGCAAAAAAGTCTGCTATACTCTTTCCCGCTGTCCCCATCGTCTAGCGGCCAAGGACGCCACCCTTTCAAGGTGGATATCGCGGGTTCGAATCCCGCTGGGGGCACCATTTGCATTTTGTACGAACCCGTTGGACGTCCAGTCTGGCGGGTTCGTTGTTTTCAACGTCGTAGTTCAATGTCACTATGCACTCGTCGTCGCTCACGCTCACCTGGTAGACGAACGCTCGCATGAGGGTGGAGTCGTCGAGGGCGGCCCCGCATTGCAGGAAGTCGGCCAGCCGCTCCGGGTCGATCTCCTCGTCCCTGATCGCCTCAAGGTCGAGCCTCGCCCTGTCGCGCTGGTACTCAAGCTCCGCTATGCGCTCCTTGGCTCCGGGGGCGATGATACCCTGCTCGATGGCGTTCAGGATGTTGCGAAGCCCGCGCTCGGCTGCTGAGAGCGACTGAGCGGCCTGCTTGCGCCTCGCCGCCACCTCGGCCCCGTCCGAGCTTTCCGCGACCATCTTGGCTATCCTCAAGGCCTCGTCGCGGTCTTGCAGAAGCGCCCGCAGAGCCTTGACGATCTCGCCCTCAAGCTCCTCGCGCCTCACGGGCCTCACGCAGCCGTCGTGGCAGCGGTAGTACTCGTACTTGCGGTTGCCGCGCCCGCGCCCGCTCACGCCTTGCAGGTTGCGCCCGCAGCCCGCGCAGATCGCCTTGCCGGAAAGGGCGAAGTCGCCCCAGCTCTCCGCGCTGCGCTCCTTGGCCGCGCGTATGCCCTGTGCCTCCATGAACGTCACCTCGTCGATAATCGCGGGCATGCCGCCCTCTTTGACAACGCCGCCCCACTCGTAGCGCCCCGTGTACTTCCGGTTCTTCACCATCCGCTCGACCATCGAGTAGCCGCACGGGTTTCCCTGCGAGGTCTTGACCCCGCGTGCCGCGAAGTCGCGAGCTATCGAGTTGGTGGTCTCCTTTGATATGCGCCGCTTGAACGCCTCGCGCACGAAAGCGGCCTCGTCCTCGTTGATCACGTACTCGTCGGCCTCGTTGCTGGCGTAGCCGAACACGCGCACGCCGTTGGTCTTGCATTTGAGCGCGTTGCCCTCCATGCCGCGCCTCGTGCGGATCGCGGTCTTCTTCGACTCGCAGGCGGCAAGGCCCTCAAGCAGCTTCTCGTAGATGATGCCCTCGGGCGAATCGGGTATCTGCTCAAGCGCAGACACCAGCTTCACGCCGCGCTGGGCGAGCTCGCGCTTGTATATGGGCGCGTCGTACTCGCCGCGCGAGAAGCGATCCATCATGTACACGAGAACTATGTCGCTCTCGCCAGCGTTGGCTATCATCCGTTGGAACTCCGGGCGGTCGTCGGTGCGCCCGCTTATGGCGTAGTCGCAGTACTCGGCAACGATGGCGTACTTCTCGCGCTGGCACCACTGGCGGCAGATGCGCAGCTGGTCGTCGATTGATGCCTCGCGCTGCTTGTTGCACGAAAAGCGGGCGTATATCACCGCAGTTTTTGGCATAATATGGAGCGACCTCCTTTCATGGGTAGGTTTTGCATGACCCACGCGGCGAGCGGTGCGAACGCTTTGACCCGCGTGGGCTTTTTCTTTTATGAATTGATGCGTCGTACGTTCTCGAACGCAAGCTCCGCAAGCATCCCATACAGGCTTTGAACATCAAATCCCTTTGGGAACTCAAGCGTTTTCGATGCGACTTTCGCGTCGTACGCCTTGTAGTACGGGCATGCCATGTAAGAGAACGACAGCTCCGCATGGTCGAAGCCCGCCCCTCCCGTTTCGAGCCGCACATCGACGATGCTTTGCAGGTCAATCGAAACGACTGCGGCTTTCGTGCCCGTCATTCCCTGATGGTCGATGAAGACGATCCGCCTATCGGTGAACAGCATCTTGTCTCGAATAAGCGCGAAGCACCGCGTGAACGATTCGCCGCGCATGAGATACATGCCATATTGCTGCTGGGCGGATTCAGCCGAAAGCTCGGAATAGTGCCCCATCATGCCCTGCAAGACGCCGCCCGCGCCTTGGTCCTTTGCGGTCTGCTGATCGCGGTCGATCGCATCCTGCACAGCGCTCTGCGCCTGTGACACAGCCGCATTTGCCATGTCCTTCATCATATCCTTCAATGCCACGGCTACTCCTTCCTTGTCGCCGGGAAAGCCTCGGCGATTCCATTTGCTGCCGCAAGTAACGCCTTGCGGCCATTTTCGTCTAATGCGCGAAACGTGGTAACGAGGCTGCGTTCGCTATCGGAAAGAGGAAGCGGCCCGCTTTCGTGGCCGTAAAAGTCAGCAATATCAACGTTGAAAAGCCTGCACAACTTGATAAGCGTATCAGCATCGGGCTGGCCTCTCCCGACCTCCCATGCGCTCACTGTCTTACCACTCTTTCCGACAACAGCGCCAACCTCATCAACATTGAGGCCTTTCGTGGTGCGAAACTTCCTAATGTTATTAGCGATGTTCTCTCTAATGGTGTCCATACGCTCTCCGTTCGTCGTGCCATCAGTATAAATGAGCCGACCGTAAAAAGCTATAAAACGTAGGAAAAAGAAAAAGGAAAGTACTAGACTTCCTACATTTTTGCGGTATTATCCTTGATGTGCCTAAGAAAATTAGGAAAGGAGGCCCAATGAAGGCATTTGAGGTAATCAGCTCAGCTGTGCAGCGACGCGGCATTACATGCGCGGAGCTAGCTCGTCGAGTCGGCATGGATCAGGAGCTGTTACGCCGCAGCCTGTCGGGTGAGCGAAAGATCGCAGCAGACGAGTTTGTGTCCCTTTGCTGCGAGCTAGAGCTTTCGCTGAGCGATTTTAAGGCGGTGGCCTAAATGACAGAGGAAGCCAACCAGCAGGAAGAGAAGCCCAAAACCGCCCGTGAGATCGCTTTCGACACCATGTGCTCGACGATCAAGCAGGCGTACCGCGAATGGGAGAAAGGAGAGAAGAAGACGGCATGAGGCAATGGTCTACACGTGAACTCAGATACCTCGAAGAGCACGCCGGAGACGGCGCCAAGCAGGTAGCCAAAGACCTCGGGCGCTCCATCGACTCAGTGAAGCATATGGCGCGGAAGTGCGGACTCTCACTCCGCAAGCGCCGCCAATGCCCCCACTGCGGCCAATGGACGTTCCGCCCACTGAACAGGGTCAACGGCTGGTGCATCGAGTGCACGAAGGAGCTTCACATGGCAGACCTCGCCGAGCAGGCCAACGCGATGAAGGAGGAGGCGATCAGGGAGAAGAGGAATGACAGGCAGCGCCAGCGCTACTACAGCCAGAAGAGCAGGGCGAAAAAAGCGGCAAAAAAGAGGCCCTAAAAAGCGCCCTAGCCCTGACCTGCGAAAACAACGAAAGGAAAACGGAAATGCAAGCAAAAAAGAAAGCGAGCGCCCCCCGCTACCACACTTCGGGCACCCGCTACGTAGCCGCCTCTAAAGAGGCTGCGACCATCATACCATTCGAGGGCAAGCGCCCGACGGCTCAGGAGCAGCTTGAGCGCTCCCAGTTCAGGGCGGGCGTAATGGTCGGCTTCCTCGCCGCCCTCATGATCTTCCTCGCCGTGCTCTGGCTCTGGGTCATCCCCACGATGGACCAGGCCGTGGCAGACGCCCAGCGCGCCGTGGGAACCATGGCGGTGCTCAATGCGTAACGACGAGCGCTACAACCCCAAGCCCCAGAGCAACCAGCTTGAGATCTTCGGCCTCGGCTCCGCAGGCGAGCAGGACTTCCAAGAGGCCCGCAAGTGGATCGAGGACAACCCAGGCGCTTGGAACTTCATGGTGGAGAACGCCGTGAGGCTCAACCGCAAGGGCTACGTGTCGGTCAACTACCTGGTGAACATGGTGCGCAACGAGCTGCACGTGGCCTGCAAGAACGGCATCGCCCCGAGCCTGGCCCGCATCATGGAGGCCCGCTACCCGCAGCTGAAGGGCGCTTTCAACAAGCACCGCAGCCAGTCGGACGGTTTCAGCGAATGAGCTGGGTTCAAACGCTGGCGGCGACGGCGCGGGTCGTGGTTCCGGTTCGCGAGGTCGTGGGCAAGCAGCGCCCCCGCACCGATTACCTCAACCACCGCACCTACACCCCCACCAAGACCCTGAAGGCCGAGAAGGAGGTGCGCGACGCGTGGCGGGCCGAATACGGCGAGACCTTCGCCGGGCACGACGGCCCCGTGAGGATGCGCATATCCACCTACCGACCGCTCGCTAAGAGCAAACCCAAGTATTGGGAAGGGCGCTCCGACATGGGAAAGCCCGACTGGGACAACGTGGGCAAGCTCGTCTGCGACTCGCTCAACGGCCTTGCCTTCAAGGACGACCAGCAGGTGATCACCTGCACCGTGGACAAGCGCCCGAGGCCCTGCCACGGGACGCAACCGTTTATCAGCATCTACATCGAGTACTTCGTCGAGGAGTACGTGAAGGAGAAGAAATGAACGCCAAATACTTCGAAGAGAACGGCTTTGAGGACTTCCACGGGACCAAGTTCCACAAAGCAGTGCTCGACCACGCCGCCTGCATCGCGAACAACCTCATGTTCGACGCCACGCATCCTGACAACAACGACGGCGAGACGGCGGCAAACGCCTACCACGTGATGATCGCGCTTTGCGAGGCCGGGCTTTCCAGGATCGACGAGAGGTGCGTCGCCAAGAGCCGCGAGTTCATCGCCGACAAGATCAAGCCCGTCAGCGAGGAAGAGCGCGAGTTCGGTCGCGCGTTCCTTGCCGCCGTTCTCGGCATCAAATAGGAGGTAACGACATGATCAACGAAGCCACCATCCAGGCGCAGTTCAAGCAGGCCACCGTGAAGGGCAGCGTTGCGACCCTGCAATTCGAGATCCTGACCGACAACGCCGACGCCTTCCGCATCATCAAGCAGAGCGGCAAGACGGTTTTGCTCACCGTGGCTGAGCAGCAGCAGGCCATGGACTTCGACGACGAGACGGGCGAGATCTATGGCTAAGGAAACCGAACCGCAGCAGGTCGAGGCAGAGGTCATCGAGGCCGAGGCCACCACGCTTGAGGTCACCTACACCGAGGCCACTATCGCTTCGAACATGGACGCGTTGGAGGCCCACGTGAAGAAGGTCGTGGCCGAGTACGAGGGCGCCACCTACGACCTCGCGAGCGCCCAGGCCGTCAAGGAGGCCAAGCACGACCGCAGCTACCTCAACGGCATCAAGAAGGAGATCGACGAGCGCCGCAAGGCCGTGAAGCGCGAGTACAACAAGCCGCTCGACGCATTCGAGAGGCGCTGCAAGCAGATCACGGCCATCATCGACGAGTCAACCGATGCCATCAAGGCGCAGCTTGACGAGGCCGAGCAGACGCGCAAGGACGCGCTCTACTCGCGCCTACAGCAGCACTACGAGGAGTTCGCGGGGCTGCTCGCGCCGGTCGTCCCCTACGAGCGCCTGCATGAGCCGCAGTGGCTCAACAAGACCTTCGGCGAGATCAAGGCGCAGCAGGCGCTTGAGGCCAAGGTGTCCGACGTGGCCAGAGACTGGGAAACGCTCAAGGCCCAGCAGGAGGCGATGCCGCACTACGCCGACGCGGAGCGCGAGTTCTTCCGCACGCTCGACCTCGGAGCCGCCTTGAACGCGGCGCGTCTGGCCGACGAGGAAGACCAGCGAATCGCCGAGCTGAAGGCGGCCATGGCACCCGAGCCTGAGCCGGAGCCGGAGCCTGAACCAGAGCCTGAGCCAGAGCCGATCGCAGCGCCCGCGCCTGAGCCGATGCCCGCCCCAGCGCCGATGCCCGCCCCCATTCCCGCGCCGATGCCCGCGCCGGTCGCGGAGCCTTTGGAGGCGTGGACGGTCGAGGTGCCGAGCGCCACGCGATCGCAGATGCAGGCGCTCGCATCCCTGCTCAAGGCGCAGGGAATCACCGGAAGCATCCGCCGGGGCACGCCAGCCCAGGTGGCAGCGAGGATGGAGTAGACGATGGCAGAAGACAAGCACATGACGCTGGCCGAGGCCATGGCCCAGGTGCAGCGATCCGTGGTGGTGCCCAAGGCACGCTACAACGCCCACGGCAACTTCTACTACCGCAGCATGGAGGACATCGTTGCGGCGCTCAAGGAGCCGTGCAAGGCGGCGGGAATCGCCTTCACGCTCAACGACTCGATCGAGCAGATCGGCGAGCGCTACTACGTCAAGGCCACGTGCCGCCTGTTCTTCGAGGACGGCCACGGCGAGCCTTTGGAGATTGATGCGTACGCCCGCGAGCCTTTGAGCCAGAAGGGCATGAACGAGGCGCAGGTGACGGGCAGCGCATCGAGCTATGCCCGCAAGTACGCGCTCTGCGGAGCTTTCGACATCGACGGCACGAGTGACCCCGACACCCTCATGGGTGACGGCAAGCCCGCCGAGAAGGAGCCGCCCGAGTTTGGCCAGTTCATCGCCAAGTGCAAGAGCTGCGGCACCTCCTACCAGTTCGAGAGCCGCCAGCAGTACGAGCAGTTCAAGGCGAACCCCGGGTGCTGCCCGTCTCCCGCATGGCAGGTCGTGTAGGCCATGCAAGACCTCTACGCCGAGCGCATGCAGCTCTTCGACAGGCTCATGGACGAGCTTCAGGCGCTGCGCAACAGCGGAAGCCAGTACGCCGAGAACGAGGCCGAGTACCGCAAGGCGCTGCGCATCGCGATCCTTGAGGAGCGATCCAAGGGAACGCCGGTGACGGTGATAAGCGACCTCTGCCGAGGACGTGAGGACATAGCCGAGCTGAAGCAGCGCAGGGACTGCTCCGAAGCGCTCTACAAGGCGAGCCAAGAGGCGATAAACGTGTACAAGCTCAAGATCCGAACCGTCGACGAGGACATAAAGCGCACCTGGTCGAACGGGACGGGCGAAGGGAGTTACTAAATGTCGATCAACCGAGTGAACATCAGCGGGAACCTGACGCGCGACCCCGATTTGCGCGCCACCGCAAGCGGCATGCAGGTGCTTGGCTTCGGCGTGGCGGTCAACGACCGCCGCAAGAACCCGAGCACGGGCCAGTGGGAGGACTACCCGAACTTCGTGGACTGCACGATGTTCGGCAACCGAGCCGAGAGCCTGGGCCGCATCCTGCGCAAGGGCATGAAGGTGGCGATCGAGGGCAAGCTGCGCTATTCGAGCTGGGAGAAGGACGGCCAGCGCCGCTCCAAGATCGAGGTGATCGTGGACGAGATCGAGCTCATGTCTCAGAACCAACAGCAAGCGCCGCAGGGCTACCAGCAGCAGTACGCGCCGCAGCCCGCCCCGCAGGCGGCACCGCAGCAGTGGAACGCGCAACAGGCCTACCAGCAGGCCCCTGCGGCCCCGCAGCAGTACCAGCAGGCGCCCGCCCAGTACGCGCCGCAGCCCGCCCCGCAGGCGGCACCGCAGCAAGCGCCCATGCCTCCCCAGCCCGTCCAGGAAAGCCTGTACGACGACGACATCCCGTTTTAGGGGCGAGGACGGCATGCAGGTACTGGACTCGCTCATAGACGGGCCGCTTAGGCTGCGCAACCGCAGGGAGGGCGACGAGCTTATAGGCATGATCGTCCGGTACCTGCGCACCGGTGAGCAGCCAGAGCCTCGGACGGACGCCCAAGAGGCCGTGCTGTTCGCCGTGCAGCCCGTCATGGAGACCTCCCGCAAGCGCATCGTGGCGGGAGGCTCCGGCGGCAAAGCGGCAAGCAACGATGCAAGCAAACCCGAAAGCAAACGGGCAAGCAAAACGGGAAGCAAACCGTCAAGCAAAAGCGGAAGCAAAACGCAGAGCAAAGCGGCAAGCAACGATGCAAGCAAACCCGAAAGCAAACGGGCAAGCGAAGAGGAAGAGGAAGAGGAGTTAGGAAAAGGGATTAAGGAGAGAGGGAAAGCGGCGCGTTTCCGCGCCCCCTCTCCCGCCGAGGTCGCAGAATACGCCCAGCAGTTCGCTTCGGACAAGGGCCTCGACCTCACCGCCCTCGACTTCGACCCAGAGCGGTTCGTCGACTTCTACGCCCAGAAGGGCTGGATGGTCGGGCGATCGCACATGAAGGACTGGAAGGCCACGGTGCGCAACTGGCTGCGCACCTCAAAGCCGAGAAACGGAAGCGTGAAGGAGGTACCGGACGATGGATTTTCGGCCTACGACTGAGTGCCCGCACTGCGGAGCGACCCTCAAGGCCCGCACCGCGCGGCTGGCCGGGCGGACGCTGTTCTGCGGCTACGAGCAGTGCGCCTGCCCAGGCGCCGAGGCCGAGCGCGAGAAGGAGCGCTTGGCCAAGGCCGAGGCCGCACGCGTGGCCATGCACGACAAGGCCGTGCGCGACTGGAAGCGGGCGGGCGTGCCGGAGCGCTACGTGAGCCTCGACCACCCGTTGGCCGCCGAGATCGCCGACGGCATGAAAAGCGGCCAGTGGGTGTACCTCTGGGGCGACGTGGGAACGCGCAAGACCACGTGCGCCGCAGCCGTGGCCAAGCGCCTTGCGGGAGGCAAGCGGTTGGTGCTCATGGCCCCGATGTACCGCATCCTCGACGAGATCCAGCGCAGCTTCCACGACGGAGGCGACCCGCTCAAGCGCTACGCCGAGGTGCGCTACCTGATCGTGGACGACCTAGGCAAGCGCAGGCCCACGGGCTTCGTGCTCGACAGCCTGTTCAGCCTGATCGACCAGCGCTACTCGGCGATGCTGCCCACGCTGGTGACCACGCAGTACAAGCCCAGCGACCTCGTGCGCAGGCTCGCCGAGCAGGGAGACCCCGACACCGCCAAGGCCATCGTGTCGCGGCTCAGGGGCGGCGCGAGGGTCGTGCACTTCGACGGCCCGGACGGGAGGCTGCAATGATCCTCGATGCGGGCATTTTGCGCGGCTACCCGAAGGAACGCGCCGAGCTTTACGGCAAGCCGCACCTGGGGGCGCACTACACCCACGGCAAGGCCTACGAGGCGCTTTCGCCCCGCTGCTGCGTCTGCGGCAGGCGCGCCGGCAGCGTGCACCACGTGGCGCACCGCTCCTGGGGCGAGATATTCCGCCTGGTGACCCCGTGCGGCACGTGGGACTTGCGAAGCCCGCTGTTCTGCCTGTGCGGCAGCGGCACCACAGGGTGCCACGACAAGTTCCACGGCGGGGCGCGGTTCAAGGCCGAGTGGCGCTGGCGGCATCCGGTCTACGAGGAGGCCTGGTGGACGGGCCAGCTGTTGCAGGTCTACGAGCCGCACAGCCCTGGCCTCTACGAATACGGATATTGGCTGATCACAGACCGTGACGGCAACGAGATGATACGTGAAGGGATGTAACCCATGGAGATCAAGACATGCGAGCAGTACGTGCTCGACCAGTTGGAGCAGGCGCGGGCTGAGCGCGATTGGCTGCGCGGCAAGCTTGAGCAGGCGCAGGACGAGGCAGAGGAGCTGCGCGGCAAGCTCATGGAGCGCGGCGAGCGCGATGCCTCGAAGGTCGAGCAGGCCATCCGCAAGGAAGGCCGCCGTAAGCTCTACCGCGACGGCACCGGCTACCGCACGAGCGTGGACGACGGCGGCAAGCTCATTCCGTTCTCTGACTGGTGCATCGAGCACGTCGGCTACTCAAGCCTGCGCTGCGGCATGACCAAGAGCGAGTTCATCGCCTATTTCGAGCCAGAGTTCCGAGAGGAGTACGACGAGCTGGTCAACGAGTGGAAGGCGGGTCAGGAATGATAGGGATCTACGAGCGCTCGCTTTGCCAGAGCTACGCGAGCGCCTACAGGGCTGGCATCAAGATCGGCGAGGCCGAGACGCGAGAGGACGCGCTGAAGCAGGTCGAGGCCATGACCGAGGACAGCTACCAGTGCTTCGCCGTCGACGATGACGGCACGTGCATCGACCTGACGGGCACATTCCCCGGATGCCTCGCGGGGGTGATGGCATGAGCTGCGAGTACTGCGAGGAAGGGCGAACCCTGTTCGCCAGTGCAGAGGGCCGCGCCTGCGACATCGACGACATATCGGTAGAGCGCCTGTGCGTGCTCGGCAAGGAAGGCCCCGCGAAGGAGCCGTACGTGATCGGCATCAGCCTCTACAACGGCGACTACTGCTACACGAAGGACATCAGCTACTGCCCGATGTGCGGCGCGAAGCTCGGAGGCGATGGCGCATGAGCAAGGTCAAGTGCATGCGCTGCGACAAATGCGGCGAGTTGATTATCGGCGACGACCCCCACGGCACGTTCCGTGGGGCGCTTTGGCCCAGCGAAATCGAGAGCTTCGACCTGTGCCGCGATTGCAGCGTTGAGGTGCAGCGGTTCATTCACGGGAGAAACGAGGTGAAGGCTCATGAAGATCAAGAACACGATCAGGGAGATTAGGAAGTACAGAACGCCGTCATGCATCAAGTGCATGCATTCGAGATTCAAGCCTTTCGACGGCACGATGATCTATTGCGCATGCCCGGCGTTCCGCGACTACACGGAGCGAATGAAAGGCGAGACCTACGCCATCGCGAAATCTCGCCTCGTGCGCGGAACCAGGTGGTGTCGATTCGAGCAGAAACCGCCAAAGGCCGAGGACGGTGACGAGTCATGAAAACCGTCGAGGCACCGAAAACTATCGAGCCGTGGCGCATCATCTGCGCGGCCCAAAGCGAGCCCGATTACAGCGAAGAGCGCTACATGCTGATCTATGCCGGCGATAGAAGCGACGACTATTACGACAAAGGCTATATCCTGCTTGAGGGCTGGCACTGCTCCTGCTACGACTGGCCCGAGGTCGATTGGGACGCCACCCATTACGAGGAAGACGAGCTGCTGAAGATCGCCGACATGCGAAAGCGCAACCCGTCGGACAACGCCGAGCGTCGCTTCTTCATGCTCGTCGAGCAGGCATTGGGGGCGCACCGATGATTAGAATCGTATCGGCCGTCAGTGAAGTCTACGAGTGCGACTACTGCGGCAGAAGTATTCACGACAAGACGCGAGCCAGCGTTACCGCCTACTGCGGCGAGGATGTCTGGTTCGAATGGTGGGTGCATGGAGACTACTGCGAAGAGTGCTGCGAGGCGCTCATGAAAGCAATCACCAGCCGTTTCGGCATCCCCGAGCGTTATTCCGGAGCGTTTCGAGACAGCGAGGCTTGCATAAAAGCCGAGATCGACATGATCGCGCTCCAAAACGGCGAGGTGATTCTCAAAAAGAAGTACGTCTCGCTTTTCAGCGGCATAGAGGCCGCGACCGTGGCGTGGGAGCCGCTGGGCTGGGAGCCTGTGTGCTTCGCCGAGTTCGACGAGTTCCCCAGCGCCGTGTTGGCCGAGCGGTACCCCGAGGTGCCGAACGTCGGCGACGTGACAAAGGCCAATTGGAAGAAGTACCGCAACAAGGTGGATCTGGTGGTGGGCGGAAGCCCGTGCCAGTCCTTCTCGATCGCGGGCAAACGGGAGGGGTTGCAAGGTGAGTCAGGACTCATGTTCGAGTACATTCGGGCGGTACGTGAGATACGTCCTCGATGGTTTCTTTGGGAAAACGTCCCGGGAGCGCTCTCAAGCGAGAATGGGGAGGCTTTCCGACAGCTCCTGTCCGAAATGGACAAGCTCGGGTACGGTCTGGCGTGGCGCGTACTCGATGCGCAGTTCTTCGGAGTGGCCCAAAGACGCCGCCGTCTCTTTCTTGTCGGACATCTTGGAGCCTGCCCCCCAGTCGGCGTACTCATTGAGCCGGAGAGCATGCGAGGGGATCTTGAATCGAGCGCGGAAAAGAGGGCGAGCCTTGCCGAAGCGGCTCGAAGAAGCCCTGCTTGCGCAGGCTTCAAGTACCACCAGGGATCAGGAGCCGGAGGAGTAGGCGCGGAACCCGAGCAGTCACCAACGCTCACCGCCGACTGGCACAACCCCGCCGTGTACCCCATCGACGAGCCGATAACGATGGCCGACCTCAATGCCAACACGGCGATCGGATACGACATGGTGGGCACCCTCAAGGTGGGCGGCGACGCGCCGTCGGTGTGCATATGAGCGCCTGCACGCTGCTCGTCCGCTGCGGATGCGCGGGTGGCGGCAAGGGCGCGTTGGTGAGCGATGAAGTGTCGCTCACCCTCTCCACCAGCAACACTCAAACGCTTTTCAGCGAGGAAGGGGGCGACATGGTTGTTCGAAGGCTCACGCCGCGCGAGTGCGAGCGGCTGCAAGGCTTCCCCAGTGATTGGACGAAGATACCCTATCGCGGCAAGCCGGCCGACGAGTGCCCGGACGGGCCGCGCTACAAGGCGGTCGGCAACAGCATGGCCGTTCCCGTGATGCGATGGATCGGCGAGAGGATCGCCATGGCCGAGGCGGGTGAGATCGCATGAGCTGCGACCCGTATGAATGGACGTGCGCGAGGTGCGGCAGAACGTACCTCAATCCGTTTTTCACGTGTTACCCGCGCGAGTTTTGGAAAGACAACAAGAAGCGCGTCGGCGAAGTCTGCGAAAAGTGCCGTGACGAGGTAGATGGCGACAACGTGCGCCGCAGAAACGCGAAGGGGTGTGACGCCTCATGAGCTACGACATAAGGCTGTGCGACCCTGTGACGCACGAGGCGCTTGAGGTGGAATCGCCGCATCTCATGGCGGGCGGAACATATGCCCCGGGAGGCACGACCGAGCTTTGGCTGAACGTGACCTACAACTACGGGAAGCACTACCGCTGCATGGGAGAGCGCGGAATCCGCGAGATCTACGGGAAGACCGGGGCCGAGTCGATCCCGATGTTACAGGCAGCGGCCTTGAGGCTCGGCGACGACGTTTCCGACGACTACTGGGAGGCCACCGAGGGCAACGCCAAGCGGGCGCTCTTGCAGCTGCTGGCGATGGCGAGGATGCGCCCCGACGGCGTATGGGACGGTGATTGATTTGAACATAGCAGGCTACGAGCCTCACAGCGGGTGGAACCTGCCGCCAGGCTGCTACGAGGGAGACCCGAACGCGCCGTGGAACCAGGAGGAGCCGGAGCCGTGCTACGAGTGCAGGTGGTTCAATCCCGCCGATGGCGACGACGGCGTGTGCGGCCTTGAGCTTGAGGCCGCGATTGCCAACGAGGAGCTTGCGGGCGCGAGCATGGCGGACACGGCCAACAAGTCCGTTGACTGGGCGCTCGACCATCTGAGGGACGGGGGCGAGATCGCTTGCGAGCACTTCAAGCCCTAGCCGCGCTCGCCGTGGCGCTGCTGCTGGCGGTGCTGGCTCTTGAGTTCTACGCGATCCGCATGCTGGCGGCTGGGCTGGTGGTTCTAGCCCTGATCGCCTGCGGGTAGGAGGTGGCAGATTGACCAACTGGGAGCGGTACTTCGGTTCGCCCGAGGCCGCCATGCGCATGGAGGTGCGCATGATGCGCGACGGGCGGCGGTTCAAAATCTCGTTGAGCGAGTGCAACCCCTTCACCACGTGCGCGTTCTCGTCGCGCTGGGTGCGGGACTTCGCCTCGTGGGGCGAGTATCTGGACTGGCTCAAGGCCGAGTACGACGACGGGACCATCAGGTGGGAGGATGAATGAGCCGCCCAGGATGCAACCGGGGATGTCTGCTCGTTATAGCGGCATCCCTGCTTATCGACGGATTAACGCTGTGGGCGGCGGTATCGCTGGCCCGCATGATCATTGGAGGATAGATGTTTGACGATACCTACCAGAACACGGTGGAGCTTGGAAGCGTGGCCGTGTTCGACAACGTGGAGTGCAGCAAGGCCCAGGCCATGAAAGTGCTTGAGGAGGCTGCGGAGGCCTTCGGCGCTTGGCAGAAGCTCGATAAAGACACCTTTAGCGATCACAGCGACCTCATCGCCGAGCTTTGCGACGTGATCCAGGCATGCTGCAACATGGCGATTGCGACCGGATGCGACGACCTGCGCCTTGCCCTGTGGGACTGCGAGGATCGCAACCGCAAGCGCGGACGCATAACCGGCACGGTCGATCGGGTGAACCATTGCACGCGCGAGAAGTGCAAGCGCTTCGTTTTCGTGCCCATCGAGGTGGGCCAGAAGTCCAGCGACTCGTGGGAGGCGATCGAGCACGATAGCATGATGCGGCCGTTCGAGTACTGCGATCAGGTGATCGGGCAGGATATGACAGGAGTTCATCACGTCGCTGCCGAGCGTATGATGTGCGAGCACCTGGTGAAGAGGTGCAAGGCCATGGGAGGTGCCGAATAGTGACGCGTGCCCAGAAGGTCATAACATGGATCGTGCTAGTAGGCTCAATATGTGCCTTCCTGCTGCTGTTCGTCGGCCTCGTGTCGCTGCTGCTTAGGTGGATCATGTCTATATGGGGGCTTTGCTAGCCGCAACAAAAGGCCTCGGGGGCTTATCCCGGGGCCTTTCTGCTATCGCCTGTATGCGATTCCCTCGGCCATGGGCTTCTCTGCCTCTATGGATCGCTCTAGATCTTCTCGGGCCTCTTTCAAGATCTTCAAGATCTCGGCCCACTGTTTCGGCTCTCGCCTTTCCATCGCTAGCCCTCCTCGTCGATCCTCGCAGTTCCCGGCACGACCTCGCACCAACCGGTATAGCCGTGCCGCCTGTTCCATATGGCGATAGCGTCCTCCTCGTTGGCCTTGCTGCCCGCCCTGTGGGTCGAATAGTAGCTGTGCTTCCTCTCGTAGGTGCCGCCGTAGCCTCCGCCGAAGCCGCCGCCGTGTCTTATGATGCAGGTGTATCGCCTTGAATTGCGCATTGCGCCCTCCTTAGTCGTAGGTGTCGAAGATGCTCGGCTCGCCGTCCCATAGGTAGAGGTTTTCGCCCCCGAGAATGAGGATCGGCATGTTCTTCGCCGCGCTGTAGTCGTGGATCTTGAGGCGCTTCCCCTCGGCGCTGGCCTTCCTGCCCATGATCGGGTCGTCGTCGATGAACTCGCCAGGTACCGGCATGTACTCCCTTTCCCATCCCCAGGGATCTGCGTGGCCCACGAACTCGGCCCTTATGGGCTTGATCGTGGCTGTTTTCGCTGTGGCCCTGGTCACCTGGTAGAAAAGGCCTTCCCTTGTGAATATGTCGCCCTGCTTGACCATGGTTTAATGCCTCCCTATGTGATCGTGCCTCGTGGTTTAATGCCTCGTTTTGTGATCGGGGCAAGGCCTCAAGCCCTGCCCCTGTGCTCACCTGCTAGGCTGTGAGAAGCCCTGCCCTCGGTGCATCCATGCGGCGGCTGCGCACCGCGTCGCGCCCCGCTGCCTGGCCCCTGCTGATGCTGTCCCTGTTTGTGGCCCTCGGGCCTCGCCTCGTGGATCGGCCAAGGTCTAGGCCCTCGAAGTAGTCGCTCACCTCGGACGGGCAGACGATCATCAGCTCGAAGCTCTGCTTCTCAAGCTCGCCCTTCACGCCATCGACGAACCCGACGATGAAGTTAGAGTAGGCGTTGGGGTCGGTGTAGGCGAAGTCCTCGTACTCGTGCGCCAGCCTGTCGCCGACCTCAAGCAGGTTCTGGTAGACGATCTCTGCCGCCTCGCCGTCGGCCTTCCATCCGACGAACACGTACTCGTACTTGCGGTCGGTCACCCTGCGCTGGTACACCCTGCACCGGAAGTTGTCGGCGATCACCGATGCGAGGCTCGGCGCCCATGCTTTCGCGGTTCGCGCCGTGGCGGTCTCGGTCACCTGCTTCACCTCGTCGGCAAGCTCCCATTCCTCCACGTCGTTGTCCGCGATCAGGCGCTGGGCCTTGAGGGCGAACTGGATCGCCTCGGCCTCGTTGCAGCCGTTCTCCACGCTGTGCTCGCGAAGCTTCTTGATCTTCTCGATGATCTTCTGCCTGTCCATGTCTGCCTCCCATCGGGGAGGGGCCGCAGCCCCTCCCGGTCGTGTTTCGTTACTTCTCCCAGAGGTAGCCGAACTGATCGGCTATCATCGGGATTTCGGTTACCTTCGCCGGCTTGAAATAGGCGTCGCGCTCGAAGAAGTTCATCCCGTACTTTCGGTTGATCTCCTCAAGCTCTGCCAGGTTGAAGTAGCCCATTTCCGGGAATGCCCCGAAGACGAACCCGAACATGTCCCCGCTCTCCTCGTCGTACTCGGTGGCGTAGAAGTCCCAGCCGTTGAGGCAGCTGAACCAGTGGCCGTATACCACGGTCTCGGACTTCTTGCCGTCCTGCGAGTAGAGGGGCGGGAGCTTGCGCTGTAGTTCTTTAGTCATGAGCTTTTGCATGGTATGATCTCCTGTGTGTGTTGGTTGAGGCCCCTTTTCGGGGCCTCTCCTTTAGGCTGCTTGCTCTGCCGGTCTGATGGGGTTGATTTCGCCGATGTTCCAATCGACGTTCTTGGCGTTTTGCCACTTGCCCTGATCGTCCAGGTAGTAGAAGCCGTGCTTCCCGAAGTACTTCCTGACCTTCAAGGCCCCTGACTCGATGCCATCGGCTATGACCTGCTTTCGAAGATCATTTACCATATAGATAATGGCCTCTTCATCGCTGTTGGTCTTGAATGCCTCGGTAATCTGTGCCAGCCAGTTATCACAAGCCCTCATGATTTCCACCTGCTCGTAATCGGCTCGGGGGATCTCGTTTATCGGCCTGTGCTTCATGGCCTCCACTGTGCACCTGCCAAGGTCTGGGTAGGCCATGTACTCGTTGACAAGCTTCAGGGCTGTTGCAAGCTCTAGGCCATCCTTTCGGCCCTGTGGGCCTTTCCTGAAGTAGCCTCGTGCTCTCATGCCCTCGACAATTGCCAAGATCGTGTGGTTGCTTACCAGCTGACCACTCACCATCAGATCCAAGCTCTCTTGCTCTGCCATCTGCTTACCTCTCTTCGGTTTTGTAGGTGCCTGTCGGCTTCCTGGTGGCCTCTGTGGCCCCTGCTGACACTTGATAGTATGGCACAACTATTGTTGGTGTATAGGCATAAAGCACAACTATTGTTGGTCTACACAAGATGAGCACAACTATAGTTGGTGCATACCTGCAATAGTTGTTGTATTATCAAATGGTTTCAGATCATCAGAAGGGAGGTTTCAATGACACCGACAGAGGCGGTGAAGGAAATGCTCGACCGGTCGGGCACGAGCATGTACGCGCTCTCCAAGGCGATGGGAAAGAGCAAGAACTACGTGCAGAACACATTGAGAAGGGGTTCCGACATCGGGGCGTCCGGTCTCGCGGAGATGGCTTCTCACATGGGCTTTAAGCTCGTGCTCGACGGCTCGGGAGAGCCGATAGAGATAACCGAGAGGAGTGACGATGCCGACGATAATCAAGGGCCAGCCGACCAGCGCCGAGGTTAGGCGCAAGCTCAAGGAGGAGGGACGGCCCGTCGTGCTGTCCTGCTCGCTTGGCAAGGACTCGCTGGCCGCGTGGATCGCGCTCGAGGACGAGGGTATCGAGGTAGTGCCCATCTACTACTGGTCAATCCCCGGCCTTCCGATGGTCGAGCACAACGTGGAGACGATCGAGGGCGTTTTCGGCGTGAAGATCCACCAGTACCCGCACCCCAGGTGGTCGAGGACGCTCAACAACTGCGTGTTCCAAAGCCCCGAGCACTGCGACGTGATCGAGGCGGCGAACATGCCCGTGTTCGGGTACGACGACATGCGCCCGTTCATCCTGGAAGACCTCGGCCTGCCGGATGACACGTGGTTCTGCGACGGCGTTCGCGCCTGCGACAACCCCTACCGCCGCGCGAGCCTCACCAAGCACGGCCTCATGAAGCTCACCACGCGCAAGGCGTCGGTGGTGGCCGATTGGACTAAATCGGAGGTCATGGCGGCGATCGAAAGGCGCGGCATAGGATTGCCGCCCGACTACGAGCTGTTCGGGCGAAGCTTCGACGGCCTGGACATGCGATTCATGAAGCCGCTGCGCGAGAAGCGCCCGAAGGACTTCGAGGTGGTCAAGCAGTGGTACCCATTCATCGAGGCCGACGAGAAGAGGTGGGCGCACTATGGGCTTTAAGTTCGAGAAGCCGCAGAAGGCCAAAGCCGAGAAGAAGGCGGCCGAGGCGGCGCAGCTCACCGACCACCAGAAGGAGTACCGAGACCGCGAGAAGCGCGAGGAGAAGCGCTTCCAGATGGCGGTCGATTCCGGTTTCTGGATCTGCTTCTGCTTTCACGACCAGGCCGATAGGGACAAGTTCGCCAGCCTGGTGAAGGCCGACGAAGACGGCTGGACTTACGGCGACGTCATCCGCCCCGCATTCACCGAGCGGATCGGCTTGCAGAACAAGAGGCAGTTCAAGCCCAAGGAGCAGAAGGGCACGCCTGTGCCGAACCCGCTTGCCGGCATCGAGCCTACGGGAGACCTCGAAGCGGACAGCTTCGCGGAGGCGAACGCCATCCTCAAGGCGTTCCAGGCGATCGAGGTGAAGCCCTATTACGAGAACGTTTGGAGCAGCGCGTACCACGTCGTGTGCGTGTTCCGCGATTCGGACGACCTGGAGAGCTTCATCAGGGAGTACGCGCTGGCGAAGTACGGCGACCTGTACATGGACGGCTCGAAGATCCTCGAAGCCATGGGCGAATAGGCCAATCTCACGCGCATAGGAAAATCTAAGGCGACCTACGGGTCGCCTTTTTTGTTCCCGAAAACGAGAGGAGGCAGGCATGTTCGGTCGCATCCGTGCCGCAGCAGGCAACATCGCCAACCGAGTCCGCTCTGCGTTCAGCCGCAGCCGTGGCAGCTCTTCTGGCCGCTCCTCCTACTAGCAGGGGCACCCGGGCGCAGCGCTGGCCGTTGCGCCCTTTCCATCTGAAAACGACAACCGATAGAGAGGAGCTGAAATGGCCGCGAAGAAGGAAAAACCCACGCTGCCCGAGGACACCGACTGGCCCAAGGAGACCGTTGAGTGGTTCGAGGCGTGGCGCTCAAACCGTTGCAGCGACCATTGGGACGACCGCCAGTGGCAGTACGTCATGGACACGGCCATCGTCCACGCCCTCGTCTACGGCTCCAACGACTTCGGGGCGCTGGCCGAGCTTCACAAGCGCCTGGCCTTCATGGGCCTCACGTTCGAGGACTGATCGCCGTGAACGACCAGAACCTCATCAAGCCCAAGAGGGACCAGACCGCAGAGCAGCGCAAGGCGGCGGCGTCGAAGGCAGGCAAGGCGGCGGCGAAGAAGCGCCGCGAGAAGAAGCAGATGCAGGAGATCGCCAAGATCGTGCTGCACATGCCGTTCGAGGGAACGGACGCGCAGCTAGACGACTTGGAGGGCCTTAGCTTCGAGGACTATCCCGACCGCAAGCTCACGGTTTCAGAGATCTCGATCCTCAAGGTCGCCAAGAAGGCGATGCGCGGCGACATAGCCGCCATCCAGTTCCTGCGCGACACCGCAGGCGAGAAGCCCGTGGAGCAGATCGAGGTGTCCGCCGACATCGGGGCCGCTTGCGACGAGATCGGCAAGCTCATCGAGGCGAAGCGCGATGCCGACAAGGGCTGACCTCATCGACCTGGTGTACGACTGCCCCGTGGACATAGCCGTGCGCCTCGGGTTCGACAAGCTGACGTCTCTGCACAACGAGTGGATCAAGGACATGGTTTTCGGCACCGACGACGAGACGATCCAGGCGCACCGAGGCAGCTTCAAGACAACGTGCCTAGGCATCTCGTTCGCGTTCATCATCGTGCTGTTCCCCGGCATGCGATCCATGTTCCTGCGCAAGACCGACGACGACGTGGCGGAGGTCATGGCGGCCACGGCCAACGTGCTGCAAACCGACTACTTCCGAGGCCTCGTGCGAATGCTCTACGGCGTGGAGCTTGAGCTTACGAGGGCCACGCAGTCGTCGGTATCCACCAACCTCAAGCAGGGCGTTTCGGGCGCTCCGCAGCTGCTGGGCCTAGGATGCGGCGGCTCGCTGACCGGCAAGCACGCAGACCGCGTGTTCACGGACGACATCGTGAACGTGAAGGATCGCGTGTCGGCGGCGGAGCGCGAGCGCATCAAGCTGATCTACCAGGAGTTGCAGAACATCCGAAACCGTGGCGGGCGCATCTTCAACACCGGCACGCCGTGGCACAAGGACGACGCGTTCCAGCTGATGCCGAACATCCGCCGCTGGGACTGCTGGCAGACGGGCCTCATGAGCCGCGAGGAGATCGAGAAGGTGCGGGAAAGCATGTCCCCGTCGCTGTTCGCCGCCAACTACGAGCTGAAGCACATCGCCGACGAGGACGCCATGTTCGCCAACGCCAAGTTCTTCAAGGAGCCGGAGCTTCTGCGAGACGGCATTGGCCACATCGACGCGAGCTACGGGGGCGCGGACTTCACGGCCTTCACGGCCATATGCAACAGGGGCGGCATCTGGTACTGCCTCGTCCGCATGTGGCACAAGCACGTGGACGACTGCCTGGACGAGATCATCGGGCTTTGCAAGGCCTTGCGCATCGGCTCGATCCACTGCGAGATGAACGCCGACAAGGGATACCTGCGCAAGGGCATCCTCAAGCGCGGCAGGCCGTGCGTGGGATACCAGGAGAAGGAGAACAAGTACCTGAAGATCAGCACGCACCTGCGCAGCGAGTGGCAGAACGTGCGCTTCCTCGACTGCGACGAGTACCCGCTGGACGCCGATGCGCTGAACCAGGTGCTCGACTACAACGAGAACGCCGCGCACGATGACATGCCCGACTCCCTGGCGTCAGCGATCAGGCAATGGGAGAACCGACCAGGCATCAAGACCTTCAAGGGGGGAATCTGATTTGAGCCACGAGTTCCATTCTTTCTACTACGACCAGATGCAGCGCGAGCCGTCCACAGACGACTTCCGCCTGCCCGCCGGGACCGAGATGACCGAGGAGCTGCTTCAGCGCCTGGTCGACGAGTTCGAGCAAGACCACAAGCCGCGCTACGAGTACCTGGACAAGGTGTACGACACGCATTACGCGATCTTCGACCGGTCATGGCGCAAGAAGCCCGGCTACAAGCCGAACAACCGCCTGTCGGCCGACTTCTGCTACACCATCACAGACACGTTCGAGGGCTACTACATCGGCGTGCCCATGACCCTTTCGGTCAAGGGCGAGGACGATGGGCGCAAGAAGGCCGTGGAGGCGTTCATCGCCGACTATACGGCGAGAAACTTCCAGGAGGACGTGGACGCTGAATTGTCGGAGATGGCGTCGAAGTTCGGCCATGCCTACGAAATGCTCTACCAAGACGAGGACGGCCTGCCGCGCTCGATCGCGGTCTCGCCGCTCACCTCGTTCATGGTCTACGACGACTCGGTTCTAAAACGCCCCCTGTTCTTCGTCCGCTGGTTCTACGGCGACGACGGCGCGATCAAGGGCAGCTATTCCGATGCCCGCGAGGTCGTGCCGTTCAAGCGCGGCGAGGGCGGCTTGGAGTTCGGCGAGGCCGAGAGCCACAGCTTCGGCAGCGTGCCCGCCGTCGACTTCCGACAGAACACCAAGGGGCGCGGCCTCTACGAGGGCGTGCTTTCCATGGTCGAGCAGTACAACGCGGTGCTCTCCGAGAAGGCGAACGACGTCGAGTACTTCAGCGACTGCTACCTCGTGGTCAAGGGCAAGGAGCTTGACGATGACGAGCTGGTGAACATCCGCGAGAACAAGGTGATCAACCTCTACGGCGAGTCCATGGAAGGCCTCGACGTGGTGTTCCTTGCGAAACCCAACGCCGACTCCGTGCAGGAGAACCTTATCAACCGCCTTGAGCAGCTGATCTTCAAGATGGCGATGGTGCCCGACATCACGTCGGACAGCTTCGTCACCGCATCGGGCATAGCGCTCAAGATGCGCATGATGCCCATGAGCAACCTCGCCCGCAAGAAAGACCGCAAGTTCAAGCGCGGCGTGCAGGAGCGCCTGAAGCTGCTTGCCGCGTACCCGTTGAGCCAGGGCTTCAGCGGCGACGACTGGCAGATGATCGACGTGGCCATGCACCGCAACATGCCCGACGACTTGCAGAGCGAGGCATCGGTGGCCGGGCAGCTCTCGGGCATCGTGTCCGAGGAGACGCAGCTTTCCGTGCTCTCCTGCGTGAGCGACCCCAAGGCCGAGATGCAGCGCAAGCGCGACGAGCAGGAGGAGAAGGCCAACGCGGTGAGCGACGGCTACCCCACCAACCGAACGATCGAAACCAACCAGGAGGAAGGAACCAACGATGAAGGTAGCAACCTATAGTCGAGGCAAGCAGCTTGCCATCCGCGAGGAGCCGGGCGGAGAGATCATCGGCACCATGGGAGACATGACGGCGGCGCGCGTGGAGTCGATCGCCGACGGCTGGGTAGAGCTGACAATGGGCGGCTACGTGCGCGAAGACCTGGTGAGCATCTACAGCCTCGTGGGCGCGGCCACGTACAGCATCAAGCAGCCCGAGGCAGCGCCAGAGGAGCAGCACGATGACCAGGAGGCCACCGATGCAGGCGAACAGCCGCTGAGAGCAGAAGCCGAGGAGAAGCAGCCCGAGGACAGCGGCGAGCTTGGCAGCATGAAGCTCAACGATCTGCGCGAGCTTGCCCGCAACAGCGGCGTGAAGATCCCGAAGAACGCCACCAAGGACAAGATCATCGAGCTGCTGCTTTCCAATGAGTAAGCCGAGCGACGAGTACTGGCGCGAGCGCCGCGACGAGTTCTTGCAGCAGCTGACCAAGGACGAGGCCGACCTGTCGAAGCGGCTTTCCAAGGTCTACGCATCCGAGGCGGCGAAGCTCGACCGCATGATCGCGGCCTACTACGCCAAGTACGGCGAGGACAAAGTAATCGAGTACCGCCGCCTGCTGCAATCAATCAGCGCGGAAGACCGCACGCTGCTCATGGAGCGCATGGACGAGTTCGCCAAGAAGTACCCGCAGTACGCCGACCTCATGCCGGTGCGCGAGAGCATCTACCGCCTGAACGAGCTTGAGGCCATCCAGATGCAGATACGCTTGCAGCAGCTTGAGATCGGCGCGATCGAGCAGGAGGAGTTCCGCAGGCACTTCGAGGAGCAGGCGCGGCGTGCCGCCAACATCGCAGCCGAGGAGCTGGGCTTCGGAAAGGAGTTCTACCGCTACGACTCCGAGGTCGTGCGTGCGACGGTCGGCGCTGCCTGGGCGGCAGGCGGCGACTTCTCGGCCAACATCTGGGCGAACCGCGAGAAGCTGGCGAGCTATCTCAACGATGACTTCTCGAAGCTGATCGCACGAGGCGTGTCCTACGATGAGATCTCGCGCGAGCTTCGCCAGAGGCTCAACCACAGCGGCGCGAAAACCGCCATGAGGCTCGTGTACACCGAGGGAACGTACCTTTTCAACGAGGCGCAGGCCCGCGTGCACGAGTCGGAGTTCGACAGCTACGCGCTGTCGTGCATCCACGACGGCAGGGCCTGCGAGGTGTGCCGCGAGCTTGAGGCCTACCAGAAGCAACACCCCGCCAAGTTTTCCGAACGCATGCCTGGCACGAACTTCCCGCCGATGCACCCGTGGTGCCGCTGCTCGTACACCCTTGAGGTGGCCGACTGGGACAAGTGGATAGACGATTACGTTGCCAAGCGCGGCGGCGATTCCGCGACGCACGCCATGACGCTGCGGTCGAACGCGATGGTTCGGGAACCTGCCACCACGTCTTTGCTCGAATCGCTTCAACGCGCCGGCTCGACGCTGGCGGGACTTGATTTCAGGCTCAAGGGCCAGCAGTCGTTGGCGCGCAAGATCCGCACCGACTCGCACAAGCTCGATGTGAGCGAGAAGGAGGCATCAGACGGCATCAACGACGTGCTGCGCTACACATACGTGCTGCCAGTCGAGTCGTTCGCTGACGAGTTCGCGCGCATCAGGCGAGCGCTTGAGAAGGCGGGCTATACTGTGGTGAAGGTCAAGAACACGCTCGGCGACGCATCGAGCGCGTACCGTGGCGTCAACACGCAGTTCGAGACCACCGACGGCTTCAAGTTCGAGCTTCAGTTCCACACGAAGCAGAGCCTAGACGTGAAGGAGCGCAACCACGCGCTCTACGAGGAAGAGCGGTTGGAGGACACCCCGCTTGAGCGCAAGTGGGAGCTTCGCCGCGAGATGGCCGACAACGCCGCCAAGATAAAGACGCCGCCGAACATCGAGGAGGTTCGCAAATGATTTATTACACCGACGACTCCCGCAGGCGCGTATCGCGCTTCGATGCGGAACAGCGGGTGTGCGAGACCTACGATTTCACGCTCGGGCGCTGGGTGTTCGACACCGAGGTGTTCGGCACGCAGAGCGGCGACCTGTGGCTCGACGAGATCACCCAGGAAGAGGCCGAGGCGATCATGAGGAAGCGCGACAAGGCGCTGCACCGCTGACAGAACAAACCACAACCGAATAGGCATCTCACCTCAACGGCACAATCGAGGCCCCCAACACGGGGGCCTTTTCTTTTGCCGCAAAGGAGCAGCCATGGAGATCGAATACATCACCCGCGCGGGGTGCCCGTCATGCGAGGCGTACCGCCGAGCGGTCATAGACCCGCTTTCCGAGGAGTACCCGGGCCGCGTGAGGGTTCACGAGGCGTGGGACGGCCTCATGGAGCGGCTGAACAACGCCGAGCGCATCACCCGCGTTCCCATGATCGTTGTAACCGACGGCGGGCGCGAGGTCATGCGCCTGCTTGAGATGCCCGCGCTTGAACGCCTTGAGGACATTCTGGAACCCGCCTGACGGGCGAATCTCACGCATGAAGGACACTCGCATGGTCAAAGACCGACCGAGCGTTGAGGTCGTTAAAAGCCACGGTTCGGGCAGGCGTGGAACCCGCTAAAAGCTACGGAAAACGTGCAGGCATGAGCCACGAGAAACCTTATGGAGGGTGCGAAGCATGGCAAAGGACGGAAACCGACAGAAGTTCGCAGGAGTAGCGGGCGGAAACCTCACCCCGCCGCAGCAAGGCGGCGACGAGGGCACCGAAGGCGCTGGCGAAGAGGCCGGCACCGAGGGAGAAGACCCCGAAGGCGGCCAGCAGGGCGCGGGCGAAGACCCGGATGACAAGGGCGGCAAGCCCAAGCCGAAGGGCAAGACCTACACCGACGCCGACGTTGACGAGATCGTCAAGAAGCGCATCTCCCGCGAGCGCGCGCAGATCGAGAAGCAGATCCGCGAGCAGATCAAGCAGGAGGCCGACGACAAGCGCAGCGAGGCCGAGAAGCTTGCGGGCATGAACGACTTGCAGCGCGCGCAGTACGCGCTTGAGAAGGCCAACGCCGAGAAGGCTGCGCTTGAGCGCCGCATCAACCTATCCGAGCAGATGGGCGTCGCGCGTTCCGAGCTGAAGGCAGCAGGCATCGACCTCGGCGACGAGCTTCTTTCCATGTTCGTGACGGAGAAGGCGGACGACACCAACGCCGCGATCTCCAAAATCAAGGAGCTTTTCCCCAAGGCGGTAGACGCCGCAGTGCAGGAAGCGCTCAAACGCCAGCCCCCCAAGGCGGGCAGCGAGGGCAAGCCCCAGTCCTTCGGCGCTAGCTTCGCAGCCGCATACAGCAACCGAATGAACGGAGGAAAGAAAGATGGCGCTCAATAAGGCGTTCACCTACGGCGAGTCCGAAAGCATCCTCGATTCCGAGGTGGGCATCGTCGCCAAGACGCGAACCGCTACCCAGGCCATGGCCAAGGAGGTAGACGGTCGCAAGATCATCAAGGCCGGTGCGCTGTTCACCGGCACCGACGAGTTCGGCGTGTTCCTTGAGGACTACGACATGACGGACACCGACAAGTGCCCCGTCGCTGTGATCTTCCAGGGCCGACTCAAGGCCGACAAGGTATCCACCGAGGCCAAGGCCAAGAAGGCGGACTTCGCCGCCGCAGGCCTCTACCTCGTATAAGAAAGGAGCAGCATAGATGCGTCCCATTTCTGAACTCATCACCGAGCGCGACATGCTCGACTTCTCGCAGGGCTTCGCCGTCCAGCGAAACTACCTCGGCTCCCGCCTGTTCCCGGATCGAAAGACCCAGTACATCGAGGCCGAGTACTCCCGCATCGTGGAGAACGGCAACCTTCCCGCCGTGGCAATGATCCACGGCTTCGACACCGAGGCGCACATCGCCTCCCGCGTGCCGTTCGAGCGCGTCGTCACCGAGCAGCTGCTCATCAAGGAGAAGATCAACCTCACCGAGCGCCTGCGCCTCGTCACGCGCGGCCTCGACATGCAGATGGACTCCGTGCGCCGCTACTGCTTCGACGACGTAGCCCGCATGGCCGAGTCTGTCGTGGCGCGTGTCGAGAAGGCCAAGATGGAGGCCCTTTCCACGGGCAAGATGACCATCAACGAGAACAACGTCTCGATGGAGGTCGATTTCGGCGTCCCCACCGACCAGAAGGTAGCCACCAAGTGGGCCGTCGCAGACGCCGACATCATCGGCGACATCGACAAGTGGGTGACAATCGCCAACGGCAAGGGCCAGACCCCCACCGTCGCAATCACCTCCAAGAAGGTGTTCTCCCTGATCCAGCGCAACGCAGCCGTGCAGAAGGCGATCTTCGGCATCAACGGCGCGGGCATCCTGCCCAGCCTCGCACAGGTGAACAACCTGCTCGCGCAGCAGTTCAACGGCCTCACGCTGAACATCGACGAGGAGCGCTACGGCGTGATCGACACCGCCGCCGACTCCATGAAGGTTACCCAGGGCCGCTTCTTCCCCGAGGACAAGTTCGTCATGTGCTCCGTCGGTTACGACGGCTCCGTTGGCACTGGCCTTTGGGGCGTCACTCCCGAGGAGCTTGAGCAGGGCGGCGCGTTCGACGAGAAGCGCCAGGAGCAGTACGTCACCTGCGTTCGCTGGGACACCCAAGACCCGGTTGCCACGTGGACTAAGGCCTCCGGCCTGTTCATCCCCGTGCTTCCCAACGTCTACGGCCACATTATCGCCACCATCGACACGACCTCCGCGCAGGCGCTCGAAAACGGCGATCGTCAGGTAGAGGGCTAGCATGGCGTCCATCGCAGACCGCGTAAAGGCGCGTTACCTGGAAGACGAGGCGGTGCCGGCAGACGCCGTTATCGAGGAGATGATCGCGACGGTATCAGACCGCCTGTGCATCCGCCTCAAGGTGGCCGAGCTGCCTCGCCTCGCCGAGTCGATCGCCGTCGACGCGGCGATCAAGGCCCTGCGCCTGCGCGGCTACGAGGGCAGCACCTCGGAATCGGCCTCCGACGGCGGCAGCATGTCGAACTCTTTCGTTGATGACGTGCTGTCCGCCTATTCCGCCGACATCGAGGCCTTGCGCGATGCGTGCCATCCAAAGGGGATCAAGTTCATGGGGGCACAGCGATGAAGTGGTACAGGGCAACGGCGATCAAGCGCGAGCAGACGGGCACCGACGAGTTGCGCAACCCCGTGTGCTCCGACGTGCTGGCCTTCGGCTTCTTCGTGCGCGTAGGCCCCTGGCACAAGGTCAAGGCAGACAACGCGGGTAACGCCTACGACGGCGTTACCCGCTCCCTGCTCACCAAGAAGTCCGCAGCAGACTTCGGCGGAGTGTGCGCGGTCGAGGTGAAGGGCCACGCCTACGAGCTGGCGAACGTATCAGCGGACGGCGATACGACCGTGCTCACCGTGAAGGGGTTCAAGCCATGGGTTTTGTGATCCAAGACGTGAACGACCTCGCGGGAAAGCTGAAGCGGCTTTCCTCCGTGCGCTTCGATGCGGTCATCACGAAGAACATGGCCCAAATCTTCAACCGTGGCAAAGCCGACGGCGGAACGCCCGTATCGACCGAGAAGACCAGGCCGGGCGGGCCGCACGGCGAACTGCGCATGTCGCTGGGCCACTCGGGAGACACCGTTGGCTACACGAAGAGCTATGCGCCGCACGTCGAGTACGGCCACCGAACCGTGAACGGCGGTTACGTGCAGGGCCAGCAGTTCCTCAAGCGGAACGTGGACACGCAGCGCCCGATTTTCAAGCAAGACCTGATCGACCAGCTGAAGAAGCTCTAAGGAGGAACGATGCCGCGAGCAGTGCAGCGCCTAAGCCTAGCCGTGTTCCTCGGTTGCCTCATTGACGCGATCGAGCAGAGCACCGGCACGAAATGCTACGACAGCCCCGAAAACAGGGCTTCTCCGCTATACAGCGTTGAGCTTCAGAACACGCAGCCCGAGAACACCAAGACCATGTACATCGACGCGATCAGCGTGTGGATTCACTGCATAAGCGAGCCTGTGCGCCCGTACAGCAACGCGAAGGTTCTCGGCATGATCCAGCGCCTTGAACAGGCGCTTGCGGACGGGTTCGAGCTGCCCGAGCCGTTCTCCCTATACCGCACGACCTTCGACGGCGTGCAGACGCTCAAGAAAGACGAAACCGACGAGGGGCACGCGATCGTGGGAGTCACGTTCCGCGTTTGCTACGGCCTCCGCGTCAAATAACGAGAAAGGAGCCGCAATGGCTTCCGTTACCGACAACAAGCTCGTTGGGTGCGACTTCGACTCCGCCACCGCAAAGGCGCTCAACGGCAACGACATCGTGGCGCTCGTGACAGACAGCACGGGCGCGAGCCTTCTGGCCGTGGCGGGGCAGCAGGGGCTTTCCTTCAACCTCAACCAGGACACCACCGAGGCGGCCACCAAGGACGACGCCATCGGCGGTTGGAAGCTGCGCTTCGCCAGCAACAAGGATTGGGACGCATCCATCGACGGCCTCTACTCGCCCGACGACGAGGCCACGAAGATGGTCGCCAAGGCGCTCGCCGACGGCACCTATCTTTGCCTGAAGATCTGCAAGCGCATCCGCTCCACCGCGAACACCAAGTACGTGCCGCTGCGCATGGGCCTGGCGATCGTCACGTCGGACACCTTCGAGGCACCGAACGACGACAACACCACCTATTCCATGGAGTTCCAAGGCTCCGGCAAGCCGTGGCTCTACGAGACCGCGACAGAAGACCAGATCACCGCAGCGACCGTGACCGTCACCAACGACTAAGGAGCACACGAATGGCAGAAGAGAAGGATTTCGACGAGTTCATCGAGGGCAACGAGTCCGACGAGGAGCTGGAAGACGCCCTCGAAGATTCCGTCAAGGAGGAGTTCAAGGGCGAGCTTGAGCAGGACATCGACGAAATGGAGCGAGCGACGTTCACAGTCCGTGGCCGCGAGTGCGAGATCGCCTTCACGCGAAAGCGCATCGACCTCTACGAGGAGCGCCACACGCCCATCATCGCCTCCTTCTACAAGAACGACGGCATGTTCACGTTCAAGGAGCTTTCCGCCATCGCCGGCTACGGCCTGAAGCTCGTGGGCGGCGGCTACTTCATCCCGAACAAGGGCGAGGAGATCGTCAACAAGCTGATCGAGGCGAACGGCTACCCAGCCGTGTACCAGGCCGTGATGCTGGCCCTTCAGCGCGACTGCGCTTTTTTATTCATGGGCGCAGGGAACGCGCTCTCACTCGCCTAACGGGGTTCGAGTACTTCAAGACCGTTCAGAAGCGCGGCGAGGATGCGGAAGACGCCGCCCTGTTTCGCAGGGAGGCCGATTTCGCGTTCTTCGCCGCGCGTCTCGGCTGGGACTACGAGCAGTACGCCCAGCACACGCCCGTCCAGCTCATGTTCGTGCGCAAGGAGCTTGAGACGGCGACGGTTCGCGACTCCAACCTGCTCAAGGATGCGGTTCAGGTCGCCGTAGCCAACTGCCTTTCCAAGAAGACCTACAAGCTCTGGCAGAAGCGCAACGGCGAGTTCCGCGAAACGGACTTCACCCATGCCGAGATCGACGCACTGAAGGAGCAGTACCGAAAGAACCGGCCTTGGACGCCATGGGGAGGTGCGAAACCGAATGGCTGATTACGTTCTATCCGCAAAGGGAACCTACGACGGCTCCAACATGGACGGCGGCCTCGACAAGTCCGCCTCCAAGCTCGATAGCCTCAAGGACACCGCCAAGTCCGTAGGCTCGCAGGTAGCGGGCTTCTTCGCCACGAGCTTCGGCAGCGTCGGCAAGTCAATCGCGACCGCAATCGGCACGGTGACCGCAGGAGTCACAACGCTTGCCGCCACGGGCGGCATGAGCCGCGCCCTCAACATCGAGAAGGCGCAGGCCATGTTTAAGGGCATGAAGCTCGAATGGGGCGACTTCTACCAGACAATCCAAGATTCCGTAGACGGAACCGCCTTCGGCTTCGACACAGCAGCGACGGCTGCGGCGCAGCTGGCGGCTTCCGGCGTTGCGGCAGGCTCCGACATGGAAAAGGCCCTCAACGGCTGCGTCGGCACCGCCGCAACGTTCTCGCAAGACCTCGGCGACCTTTCGTCGATCTGGGCAAAGGTTGCCGCCAACGGCAAGCTCTCGGGCGAGCAGGTGGCCCAGTTCACAGACCGAGGCATCAATGCGATCTCCGTGCTTTCGACATATCTCGGCAAGTCCTCCGACGAGGTTTCCAAGATGGTCTCCGCCGGCAAGATCGACTTCCAGACGTTCTCCGACGCCATGTACGCGTCTTTCGGCGATTCAGCAAAAGCAGCCAACGAGTCGTTCACCGGCTCCATGGCGAACATGAAGGCGGCGCTTTCCAAGATCGGCCAGGATTGGATGACGCCGCTCAAGGACTCCGCCATCCCCGTGTTCAACTCCATCCGTGGGGTTCTCAACTCGTGCCGCGCGGCCATCAAGCCGCTCTCAACGGCTTTCGGCGAGTTCCTGGGCGTCACTTACGACGCTCAGGGCAACCTGACCCGCACGGGCGGGGCCGTCGAGAAGCTGTGCACGTGGCTCGACGGACTGGCAGACAAAATCAAGGGCGTTGACCTCTCGCAGCTCGGAACGGGCGGCAAGGTCGCGGCCGCCGCCCTGGCGGGGCTTGCCGCCGTGTCGCTGGGCGGGCTTATCGGCCAGATCCCAGTTCTCGGAGCCTTGGCGAACTCGCTCACGGGCGGGATTGTCCCGGCAATCGCCGGGACGAAAGAGGCGTTCATGAAGCTTTCGGTTGCTGGCGGCGTAGGCGTTGCGGCAATTACCGCATTTGCGGCGATCTTCGCCTACAGCATGGCAACCAACGAGGAGTTCCGAAACCAGATCATCGGGCTTGCATCCAGCATCGCGTCGTCGCTTGCCCCCGCGTTCCAGTCGCTCACCGGGCTTGCCGAGCCGCTTCAGGGCCTCTTCGCAGCCGCCATTATCGTCGTGAACAGCTTCGCGCTCGCGCTCGGCGGGCTTGTTGCTGCGGTGGCGCCCGTGATCGCCGCCATCGTTTCGGGACTCGTGCCGATCATCAGCACGATCATCGACGCGGTGGGTCAGATCGCGCTCGTGATAACGACCACGCTCTGCCCGATCATCCAGCAGGTTACCGACCTCATAACGGCGAACATGCCCGTTATCCAGGAGGTCATCACCGGCGTTCTGACGGTGATCCAGACGATCATCAGCACGGTTCTGCCCGTCATGCTTGAGATTTTCAGCTCGACCATGACCGCCATCCAGGCCGTCATCGACGCGGTTTGGCCGTACATCTCCGCGATCGTCACGGCGGCGATGAACGCCATCCAGGCGATCGTGACGATCGTCCTCGGCATTATCAATCAGGACTGGGGCAGCGTGTGGAACGGCATCCAGGCGCTCGCTTCGAGCGTGTGGGCCATCATCGAGAACATCGTCAACGGTGGCGTCGCGTTCATCCAGGCGGTCATTGCGAACGGCCTTGCGCTGATTCAGAGCGTCTGGGATTCCATCTGGTCGGCGATCGGCGATTTGGTGGCGAACCTCTGGAGCACGATCAAATCCGTCGTGCAGGGCGGCATAAACAACGTCAAGTCGTTCATCTCAAGCGGCCTCTCGACCGTGCAGGGCCTTTGGAGCTCGGCGTGGAGCACCGTGCAGAGCATCCTCAGCAACGCCTGGAGCGGAATCACCAACGGCGTTTCGAGCGGGATCAACTCCGTCGTGAGCTTCGTTTCCTCGATCCCCGGGCGCATCGTCGGCGCTCTCGGCAACCTCGGCGGGCTTCTGGTAGGTGCTGGCAGGTCGATCGTCGACGGCCTTCTCAGCGGCATCAAATCGACAATCGGCGGCGTTTACGACTTCGTTTCCGGCATCGCAGGAACGATCGCGAGCCTGAAAGGCCCGAAGCGCAAGGACTTGAGACTTCTGATCCCCAACGGCGGCTGGATCATGCAGTCACTCGAAACGGGCCTCAAGAAGCGCTTCGAGGGCGTGAAGGATACCGTTTCAGGCTTCGCCGACGAGCTGAGCATGTCGTTCGGCGGGCCTGATGTCACCTACGAGACCGGGGCCGCTGCCGCAGTCGGCGCGGTGGCCGGCGGCGACACCTATTACATGACCATCGACGGCAACACGGCAGACGCAGACATCGCGGTGGCTAACGCCATCGACGTGCTGGTATCCGCCGCACGCCGTTCTTCCACGGCGAGGAGGTAGACGTGGGAACCTATACAAGAGAGATCCAGATCGCGGGGCTCAACCGCTGGTATTGCGGCTACATCTCGGTCGATGCGGTGAACACCGTCAACGACACCACCTCGCGCATCACAGTCACCGCCGCGCTCGAAGACAAGTACGCCGCGCAGTACGGCACGCACTATGACGTGATCGTCAACGGCACCACCTACAGGTCGCGCGACGTGCTGCTCAACAACTACGGCAACTGGGCCACGCGCGACACCGTGACCTTCACCGTGGACGTCGGGCGCGGGGCCAGCGGTTGGAACTGCGCCGTGCAGATCCACGTCTACGGCAAGACATACAACAACTACTACGGCAGCGCGGGCGGCGACGCCTGGGCGACGGAGTACGCTTGGATTCCACAGCGCGGGTACTCGCAGCCGCATCCGCCCAGGAATCCGAAACTGGCCCGCGTATCCGACACCTCGCACAAGATCACGTGGGACGTCGACTACACGGGCATGGACGGCGCATACCCTTGGGCTGGCGTGTACGTAGACCGCCGCACCGACGACGGCTCGTGGGTGAACATCGCCGACGTGTCGTGGGACGTCACCAACTACACCGACAACTCCACGAAGCCCGGCCACAAATACGAGTACCGCCTTTGCGCCCACGGCCCAGGTGGAAACTCCACGCACGTCTCGTGCGGCACGAGCTACACCACGCCTTCCGCCCCGTCGCGCGTGGAGGCCGTCAAGGCGGGCGCAACCGAGGTCACGCTTCGCGTCTACGGGGCATGGACCTACGCCAACGCATGGGAAGTCCAGCGCTCTACAGACGGCGGCAGCACATGGGCCGCCATAACGGCCAGCACCGAGGGCGAAGACCCAGCTTGGCTCGACCTGCACGACAAGGCCGCTCCTGCGGGAACGGTCGTCTACAGGGTCAGGGCCAAGCGCGGAAGCCTTGCCTCCTCGTGGGCCAAGTCGAACTCCGTGACCACGATCACGCCGCCGCTCGCCCCGAAGGTGACCGCCGATTCCGTCGTGCCCACCGGAACGGCTGTCGCCGTCTCATGGGTTCCGAACCATCAGGACGGCTCGGCGCAGAGCGCCGCGCAGGTCGAGTTCAGCGGAAGCGAGACGATCACTAAATCGTATACGACGGTCAAGAGCGCATCCGTCTCGCTTGCCAAGGGCAGCTGGAAGGTTCGCGTGCGCACCAAGGGCCTTCACGCCGATTGGGGCGCATGGTCTGGCTACGTAGCCGTCGTTGTCGCGGACTACCCGCAGTGCTGGGTCGCGTCTCCCGCGACTGACGGCGTTCTGATCGACCAGGTGCCGCTCACCGTGCAGGTTGCCGCAACCGACGAGACAGGCATCGCCCAGGCCGCGCTCTCCCTTGCAGAGGTCGGCGGCGCAGTCATCGCAACCGCAGACGTAACGAGCCTCAAGCCAGTGCAATTCGGTAGCTACGCGACAATCAAGAACGGCGTCGACTACATGCTCACGCTTGCGGTCGTCGGCGGCTCTGGGCTTTCCAAAACAGCCACGCGCCGCTTCAAGACCCACTGGGCCGAACCAGCAACGCCCGTCATTACCGTTTCCTACGGCGATGACCTCACGTGCCATGTGAAGGTAGAGAACGGCGTTTCCGCCTACAACGTCGAGGAAACGACGCTTATCGGCCCGATGACCTACGACGAGGACAACAACGAGCTTCCCATGCTCGGAACGGTCACGTGCGATGGCGGAGAACTCGTGCTTGGCGGCGCGTCGAAGTGCGAGAGCTTCATCGTCGAGCGAATCTACGATGACGAATCCCGCACGCTGGTAAGCGGCCTGCTCGATGCCCAGGAGACGATCGACCGCGTGCCGCCGCTCAATGCGAGCATGAAGTACCGCGCAACGGGCACGGCCGCGAACGGAACGTCTGCGTATGCCGAAATCGACGCGAAGCTGCTTGCGAGCTGCATGGCGCTCAATTTCGGGCAGGACGCATCAACGCTCATCAAGATGGAGCTTGATGCGGGCTACTCCACGTCTTCGGCACGCAGCTACAAGAGCTACCACTTCGCCGACGGCGGGGAGAACGACGGTCTCCCCATGTCGTACCCGCTCGACGAGTGCGACCTTGCCACATCCGCCTCGTGCCTTTTCCGCCGCGACGGCCACGACGCCTTCCGCCGCGCTATGAGAAGCCAATGGCAGGGCTGGTATCGCGGCCTCGCTGGCGAGCGCGCCTTCGGAGCGATGACGTTCAGCGAATCGCTCAAAGCGGCGGGGCTTTGGTCGGCATCCGTGAAGATAGAGCACGACGTATTCGAGGAGCCGAACAATGCCTGATTGGAAAAAGCGCTTCGCATCGTCCTACCGCTACATGCGCGTAGACCGCAAGACGAACCTAGACGTCGAGCGGCTTAGGAACATCTGCAACGGCGGGACGATCGAGCGCAACCTGGATACCAACTACGAGACGGGCAAGGTCAGCTACAAGGGTGCGCTAGATCTCGGGAGCGACCTTTTGCGCGTGTACCTTGAGGCGACGTTCCCAGACGGCTCGGTTCACCTTGAGCCGCTGGGAACCTTCCTCGTGTCAACGCCGAAGCGACCGATCGGCCAGGCGCTGGCCGAGGCAGACCTTTCAGGGCGCTTGGCCGAGGTGGACGAGGACGAGTTCGACCAGCCGAGGTCGGTTCCCGCCGGCACGAACGCCGTCGACTATGCGGCGAAGCTGCTGCGCGAGGCCGGGCTTGAGGTGATCGCCGACCCATCGGACTTCAAGCTCACGACGGCGTGGGTGATCGGGGCGATCGGAAACGGCGAGAGCAACTACCGAACCCGACTGAAGGCAGTAAACGCGCTTCTCGCGGCGGCTGGGTTCAGCTCCGCGTCGTGCGACCCGCTGGGCCGAGTGCTGCTGCGGAAGTACATCGAGCCTGACAAGCGAGCGCCGGCCATGGCCATGGAAGAGGGCAAGGGCGCACGCTTCGTCGACGACGGCACCGAGGAGTTCGACAAGTCGAAGGTAGCGAACGTCGTCCATATCGACTACTCGACGAGCGACGAGAGCATACGCGGAACCGCCATCGACTCCGACCCGAACAGCGAGTACTCGACCGTGCGCCGTGGCTGGCGCAAAGCGGTTTCCTACACGCGAAGCGAGCTTCCTCACGGAAGCACGGCAGCTGAGCGACAGGCAAATGCGAATGCCGAGGCGCAAAGCCTGCTCGTCACAGAGCAATCGGCCATCCACCGACTGACGGCCACGCACATCTACGCGCCAGTCGGCATTTCCGATGCCATCGACGTGCGCTGGCCGAGCGAGGGCATCAGCGGGAACTTCGCGATCAGGAAGCAGACTCTCACCCTCGTGGGAGGATGCCCGATGGAATTGGAGATGAGGCGCTTTGAACGTTAACGACATAAGCAACGCGGGCGACATGCTCGCCGAGCTTTTCACGCCGAAAGGCGGCTCGGGCCATTCCATGGGCTTCGCCACGGTCAAATCGGTATCCAGCGCGAAGGTCACCGTCTCGATGTCGGGGGCCACGCTATCCGGCCTGCCGATGACCACTGGCTGCTCAAGCGCCAAGGCAGGCGACCGCTGCATCGTCGAGACGATCGGGCCGCAGGCCATAGTAACCGGAATCATCGCGAAGTAGAGGAGGTGCGATGGCAGACGAAACGCAGATCGCGGCGTTCGTCCTCAACGAGAACGGCAACATCGACCGCGTGAGAACAACCGACGGCTCGGTTTTCCGCATCGAGTCAACGCTTGCCGTGGAGGCGGCAGAGGAGGCGAAGACAGCGGCCGCCAACTGCAAGACCATGACGGAAAGCGCTGAAACGGCCGAGAAGACGCGCGTGTCCAACGAGAACGCGCGGAAAACGGCTGAGACCGATCGCAGTAATAACGAGACAACCCGCAAGAACAACGAGACGTCGCGCAAGAACGCTGAGACAACACGTCAAGACAACGAAACCGCGCGAAGGAATGCCGAAATCACGCGCCAGAACAACGAGACAAGCCGATCGGTCGCCGAGATCGAACGCAAAAAGGCTGAAAGCCAGCGCCATGACGAGCATGTCGCCGACCAACAGGCATCGAGCAACGCGACCTCGGCAGCAAACGGCGCGGCATCGCGTGCTGACGCGGCGGCCAGCCAGGCGTTGCAGATCGCCAACTCCGTTGCGCAAGGAAGCGCGGGCGATTCGGACATCGCGGCGCTGCGCGAGCAGAACGCAATCCTGGCAAACATGCTCGCCGAATCGAGCGGCAAGTTCGTGTTCATGGACGGCACGGTGTACGCGCCGTCTTCAAAGGCAACGTTCGAGGACGGAACCGTGAAACTCGGCTCCTCCTGCACGGTATCAGGCACGACCATCGTGCTCGCATAGAAAGGAAAACGAATGCCAAACGTAAACGCCGAGCGCTTCAACGTGAACGGGGTGAGCCATGAGATCATCGACTCGCTGGCCCGCACCAACGCCACCACGGCGCTCAACAACGCCGAGTACAACCGACAGGGCCTGATCGGCAAGTACCCAGGCCAGTCGCTCGCGACGCTGCTCGCGGGCGAGGTGTCCGGCTCCACCACGATCTACGACGCGCTGCACAAGCGCGTGCAGGCCGCGAACTTCAGCGGCATGCGCGTGGGCGACTACATCGACGTGCCGCTCGTGAGCGCGTCAAACGTGGCGGCCCAGCAGTCCGTGCGCTTCCTGCTTGCGCACTTCGACCCGTACTACCAGTGCGGCGACAGCGCCAAGGGCCACCACATCGCGTTCATCGCGTCCGCGCCCGTCGCCGTGGCCAAGACCGTCACCGGCGTGGCCAACGACAGCTACCTGATGTGGAACACTGCGAACACCAACCAGGGCACCGCAGACGTGAAGAACCCGTACCTGAACAGCAACCTCAAGGCGTGGGAGAAGCTGTTCGAGGCGTGCCTGCCCGAGGGGCTGACCAAGTACCTGCTGACCCAGCGCGTCCTGCTTGAGGAGCGTTACAGCGCCAGCGGCGCGCTCAACGACTCCAACTCGTGGAGCTGGCAGGATATCGGCAAGGTGTTCTCGCTGTCCGAGATGGAGGTGTACGGCTGCCCAGTGTGGGGCACCAAGGGCTACAGCGTCGGCTTTGACTGCCAGTGGGACCTGTTCAGGGACACCGCGCACCGAATCAACGGAATTCGGTGCAATTGGTGGCTGCGTTCCGTTGCGTCTGGCTCCGCGTCCAACGTGTGCGACGTCACCAGCAACGGCTATGCCGGCTACTACTCGGCGACGTACGTCTGGGTTCGCCCCCGCCCCGGCTTCCTCGTCGGCTAGCCAGCCGAGTGCTCTATACTCTGCTTTTAGGCGACCGCCTTGCGCGGTCGCCTCTCGCCCGCGAAGCGGGCCGTTTTTTGCCACGTTTTCCCAGGAGGTGCCATGAGCGGCGTCTACCAGCGAAACCGCGAGGTTTCAGAGTACAAGTTCTTCACGCAGGCCATCGCCATCCGCGTGGAGGTCAACAAGCTGATGGCCTCCTCCTCGGTGGTGCCCAAGGCGTACCGCCTGCTCAACGCGGTGCCGACCGTCGAAACGGCGCGCAGCATCGTGTACAACGTCAATCGCGCCGACTGCTTCTACCCAAACAGCTCGTTCAACGCGCTGGAGCGCAAGCGTTACCTGACGCTGGCGATAGCCGACTGCGAGCAGCTGATGCTCGACATGCAGTGCCTCATGGACATTGGGCTGCCCGTGAACGCCAACCGCTTCGAGGCGCTGGCGGGCATGGTCGAGGAGGAGATCAAACTGCTCAAGGGCGCGCGCAAGAACGTGCGCGTCACCGGCAAGAAGACGACCGACGAGCGCATAGCCGAGGCCGAGGCCGAGCTAGAGCGCCTGCGTTCGTTATAATGGGCGGCGGTCCCGCCTTGTATATCGGTACAATTGGTGGCTGCGTTCCGTTGCGTCTGGCTCCGCGTCCAACGTGTGCTACGTCAACAACAACGGCAATGCCAACTACAACTCGGCGACGAACGTCTGGGTTCGCCCCCGCCCCGGATTCCCTTACTGCCAGACCGAGTAGGCCCTACGGCCGAAAGCAGAGCGCGGAGAGGAAGGAAGGCGCGACCGTCGGGCACCAGCCCGTAAATACGCACCCCGCGAGGGTGGCCGGACGCTGCTTGCATGGCGCGGCGCTCCGTGGCTTCGCCGCGTTTCATGGCCATACCTCAAGCGGCTGTCAGAGCCACATTGGAAGCCGTGCGGGGTGCCTTCTGTGAATTCCGAACAAAGGCGGGCGGCGCGCCGAAAGCGCCGCGAGGAGAAGCGCGCGAGGGCCAAGGCCGAGCGCGTGAAGGCGTGCACCCTTGAGACGGTGGCCGACCTCAACAGCCTGTGCAAGGCTTCCAAGCAGGCCGCGCGTGGCGTCATGTGGAAGGCCTCGACGCAGCGGTACATGAAGGACTACATGCGAAACGCCGTGAAATCGCGCCAAGACCTTTTGGAGGGCCGCGACATATGCCGGGGCTTCATCCGCTTCGACCTATGGGAGCGCGGCAAGCTGAGGCATATCAGCGCCGTGCACTTCCCCGAGCGCGTGGTGCAGAAGTCGCTGTCCCAGAACGCGCTCGTGCCCGCGATCGTGCCCACGCTCGTATCCGCGAACTCCGCCAACATCAAGGGGCGCGGCACCGACTACGCCCTTAAGCTGCTCAAGCGCCACCTGGCCGACCACTGGCGGCGGCATGGGCGCGAGGGCTACATACTGCTGGGCGACTTCTCCGACTACTTCGCGCGCATTGCCCACGAGCCGGTCAAGCGGCAGGTGGCCGACGCGCTGCTCGACCCGCGCGTGGTCGCCCTTGAGCACCGCCTGATAGACGCGCAGGGCGAGGTCGGCCTGGGCCTGGGCAGCGAGCCAAACCAGATATGCGCGGTGGCGCACCCCAACCGCATCGACCACTACGTGGCCGAGATGCTGCGCCCCGAGGCCTACGGGCGCTACATGGACGACTTCTACCTGATCCACGAGTCCAAAGAGTACCTGCAAGTGTGCCTTCTGCTGATAGAGCACGAGTGCGCGAAGCTCGGCATCGCGCTGAACCCGCGCAAGACCCGCGTGGTGAAGCTGACGCGCGGCTTCACGTGGCTGAAGAAGCGCATCTTCTACACCGAAACGGGCCGCATCGTCATGAAGCCGTGCCGCGACTCCATCACGCGCGAGCGACGCAAGCTGAAGAAGATGGCCCGCATGGTGGCCGAGGGGGTCATGACGCCCGAGCAGGTGCAGCAGAGCTACCAGAGCTGGCGCGGCGGCATGGCTCAGTTGGACGCGCACCGCAGCGTGCTGGCCATGGACGCGCTGTACCGCAGCCTGTTCGAAAATCTCGCGGGGGGGGGTTGCTCAATGCAACCAAGCCCGAGAGACGATTCGGGCGGAACGCCCTCGCCATAGCGGAAGGGCGGCAACTCAAAACGGCGGCCTAGACGGGTCGAAAACGAAATAACCAAGACAGCGAAGGCGTGCTGCGGCGCGCCTTCTTTCTTCGCGCCCGCCCAAACGGCCAGGCAATCTCACGGCGCTAATACGATGGCGGCACATTCCCCGATAAGGAAGGAGTCCGCATGGACACTGAGGAAGACATGCCGCGCCCCGACGAGCTTCGAGACGGCACCCTGGCCGCGGTCAACGCCCTGCGCGACCTGCTGTCGCAGATCGGCGACCCCGACGCGGCGCACGGCGCGGGCGTTATCGACGATGACGAGTACGTGGAGCGGAAGGCGCGAAAGCTCGCCTACACCTCCGCGCTCGCCGCCTACGCCAACGGCGAGGTGCCCGACCTCCCGGCGCTGCTCGAACAGATGCGCGAGCAGGCGTCCCAGCCGACGCAGACCGAGACCAACACGGCGAACATCGACTACCTGATCATGACCGTGGGAGGTGACCAGTAATGGCTACGAAGAAAACCGTTGAGCATTCCAAGCACTTCGCGAAGGTCAAGAAGTACTACGACAAAGACCTTTGGAGCAAGGCGCGCGTCTACAAGGCTGTCGAGTGCAAGTGGATCACCGCCGACGAGTACAAGGAAATCACCGGCGAAGAGTACGCGGGGGCTTAGCGTGAACGACCTCGTGTACACCGTGGCGGTCACCGCCATCGTGTCTGGCCTCGTCGGCTCCGTGGTATCCGCCTTGGTGGCGGCACTCAAATCGCAAGGACGCAAGGCTGTCGAGCGCACCGAGGCGGAAAAGGCAACTGACGATGCCTTGAGGATGGGGGTGCGTGCGCTGCTTTGGCGCGAGCTGAAGAACATCCATGAGCAGGCAGTCCGTCAAGGCGGCTTGACGGTCGCAGACCGCAAACACCTCGAAAACGTCTACGCCGCCTACCACGGGCTGGGCGGCAACGGCACCGGAACGCGTCTCTACGAAGACGCCATGAAGATGCCCGTAATCGACTAAAGGAGCAGACCATGACCACGATTCAGGCGGCTCTCGCCGTTATTTCTTCCGTAATCCTTCCGTTCATCATCCAGGCGATCAAGTCCGAGGCCATGGGCGGCAACGCCGCGCGTTGGCTCGCCATCGCCGCTTCGGCGCTCTTCGGCGCCCTCACCGCAATGGCCAACGGAATCCCGACCGACCCCGGCGCGTGGGTCACCGCGATCTTCGCCTGCGTCGGCGGCGTGCAGGTGGCATATGCGGCCTTCAAGGCGGTCGGCGTGACAGACAAGTGGCTCGACGCGCTGCTCGCCATGGGCACTCCGAAGAAGGACAACTAGGAATGGGCGGCAAGCGCCTCGTGCGCATCGCCGCCACCATCTCGCTGCTGGCCCTGCTCGCCGCCTTCGCCGACGTGGCGCTTATAGCCTCTAACGTGCCGAAGGTGCCGAAGGAGGAGCCTTTGCCCACCATCTACGACAAGCCGCTCGACAAGCCCGCCAAGGTGCCCGTCTACCTCCAAGCAGACGAGCGCTGGGGCGGGCTTTCGTATGCAGGCGAAGACCTGGCTGCTGCCGGCTGCGGCCTCACGTGCGCAGCCATGGCGTGGGAATGGCTCTACGGCCAGACGTGCACGCCGGCGCAGATGCTGGGATTCGTTGGCGAATCGTGCCTCACGGACGGCGTGAACGACATGGAAAAGTTCTGCCGTTGGATGAACGCGAACGACCAGGCTTTGGGCTACACGCCTATCCACGACAACGCCGACGACGCCTTGGACGAGGCGGCTGGCGGATGGATGGTGTTTTGCAGCCTAACTGGCCAGCTACGCGACGGCGGCAAGAGCTACGGCGGTCACATCGTCCTGCTCTGCGGGTGGGATGGAACCACGGCAACATTCCACGACCCTTGCGAGGGCATAGTGCGACTGAGCCGCGAACAGTACGAACAAGTGAATTGGGCTTATTTCATAGCTATAGGGAGCGCTGAATAATGAACGGCATCGACATTTCCAACTGGCAGAACGGCATCAACCTCGCGGCTGTGCCTTTCGACTTCGTTATCTGCAAGGCCACCGAGGGCACGCATTACGTTTCGCCCGACTGCGACCGCCAGATCCAGCAGGCGATCGGCCTCGGCAAGCTCGTGGGCGTGTACCACTACGTCAACGGCGGCAACGCCGAAGCGGAGGCCGAGTACTTCTACGAGCACTGCAAGGGCTACGTGGGCAAGGCCGCGTTCTTCATCGACTGGGAGGACAAGGGCAACAAGGCGTGGGGCGACACGTCATACCTCAAGGCCATGGCCGAGCGCCTTGCCGAGCTGCTTGGCGTGAGCATGGATCGCATCGGCATCTACGCCAGCAAGAGCGTCTTCCCGTGGAACCTCACCACGGCAAAGACCTGGGTGGCGCAGTACGCCGACATGAACCCCACGGGCTACCAGGACGAGCCTTGGAACGAGGGGGCTTACGACTGCGCCATCCGCCAGTACTCCTCGTGCGGGCGCTTGGACGGCTGGGCGGGCAACCTCGACATCAACAAGTGCTACATCTCCCGCACCGAGTGGGAGGCCATGGCTGGCGGCTCGAACGGAGACCCCAGCTCGCTTATCCACGGCATCGACGAGACGCCCACGGCAGACCTCGCGGCGAAGGTGCTCGCGGGCGATTACGGCAACGGAGACAATCGCAAGCACGCGCTCGACGACCGCTATTCCGAGGTGCAGGCGCTCGTTAACCACATCCTCACGACATCCGCCGAGGACCTTGCGAAGGAGACCTGGGCGGGCGATTACGGCAACGGTAGCCGCCGCAAGGCCGTGCTGGGGCCGCGCTACGACGAGGTTATGGCGGTCATCAACGGGCAGGCCACTACCGAGCAGGTCTACGTTGTCCAGAGCGGCGACACCCTTTCCGGCATCGCCTCCAAGTACGGCACGACCTACCAGGATCTCGCCGCCAAGAACGGCATCTCGAACCCGAACCTGATCTATCCCGGCATGCGCCTGGTTGTCTCCTAGGCCGCTCGTGGTATCCTAACGAAGATGACTGTGCCGACAGCGCACACCTCGGTTCGAGGAGATGCGCAAACGGTGCACCACAGAATCTGAGAAGCCCGTTACCAATTCGGTAGCGGGCTTTTTGCTACCCATACGCCGGGATTCGAACCCCGAAGGCATAAAATCACACTGTCATCCAAGGGCCCGTGGACAAAAAATAGCAAATATGAGTACTGTTACCAATTTAGTAACAGCGATTTCATGCCATCAGAAGGCGATTTGGACACAAGGCGTCCTACGGCGGAGGAATTGCAGGCATTTATCAGCTAAGTACTTGGACATATGTTGCGTAACACTGCATATTTTGCAAAAAGATAATGCTACAGGGCTTGTGACAGTACTCATATTTGACGTTTTTTGCCCACGACCCCTTATTGTGTGGGCGAATCAGTTGCAAAGCGGGATCCAAAGCGTCCTTCGCAAACAAATAGCCGGGGCCCGCGCGATGCGGACCCCGGCTCAATACCGTGACGATATGTCAGTTACGCTCTACACGTAGAACAGGATGTCGTCGTAGGTCGGGACCGGCCAGTAGTCGGCGGCCACGATCTCCTCCATGGCGTCCACGGCGGCACGCAGCGTATCCATAGCGGGAACGACCTCGTGCGCGTACACGTTGGCCTGCTCCTGGCCATCGAGAGCCTCGGCCTTCTGATGTACGGCGTCGAGCGCCTTGATGGAGTCGTTGATGGCGGTGATGCCGTTGCAGAGCTTGTTGAGCGTGTTCTGCTCGCACTGCATGGCAGCATCGGCGCCGGCGGCACGGATAGCCTCAAGGCCCTTAGCGACCTTGGTGGCATAGGCGGTAATGACCGGGCGATAGGTACGACGCGCCTCGCGAACCATCGTGGTAGCCTCGATGTTCATGAGCTTGTTGTACTTCTCGAGCTTGCAGTCATAGCGGCACTGGGCCTCGGCCTTGGTCAGGACACCCGTCTCCTCAAAGAGCGCAATGGCCTTATCGGAAACAAAGGCGGGAAGAGCGTCGGCCGTGGTCTTGTTGTTGGCAAGGCCGCGCTTCTCGGCCTCGATGGGCCACTCGTCGGAGTAACCGTCGCCGGAGAACAGGATGCGCTGGTGATCGGTCAGCACCTTCTTGCAGTACTCGAGCGCGGCGTCCTGGAACTTATCCTCGGGCGTACCCTCGAGCGCATCGGCGAAGGACTTGAGCGACTTGGCAACGGCGGCATCGAGCACCAGGTTGGAGTCGGAAACGTTTTGCTCGGAGCCGCAGGCACGGAACTCGAACTTGTTGCCGGTGAAGGCGAACGGGGAGGTGCGGTTGCGGTCGGTGTTGTCCTGCATCAGTTTGGGCAGGGTATCGGCGCCCAAGTCAAGCACGCCGCGCGTGGCATGGACGGAAGCCTTGCCATCGATGATCTTCTCGACAACCTCGGTAAGCTGGTCGCCCAGGAAGATGGACATAATCGCCGGAGGAGCCTCGTTGGCGCCCAGACGATGATCGTTGCCGGCCGAGGCAACGGAGGCACGCAGGAGCTCCTGATAGTTATCGACGGCCTCGATCACCGCGGTGAGGAAGACGATGAACTGCAGGTTGTCGAGCGGGGTGTCGCCCGGGTCGAGCAGGTTCTCGGACTCGGTGCCAAGCGACCAGTTGTTGTGCTTGCCCGAACCGTTGATGCCCTCAAAGGGCTTCTCGTGCAGCAGGCAGACCAAGTCGTGACGGGAGGCGATGAGCTTCATCTTCTCCATCATGACCAGATTCTGGTCGATGGCCTCGTTGACCTCGCCGTAGACAGGGGCGAGCTCATGCTGGCAGGGAGCGACCTCGTTGTGCTTGGTCTTGGCAGGAATGCCAAGCGCCCACAGTTCATCGTCCAGGTCCTTCATATAGGACGAGACGGTGGGGCGGATAGCGCCAAAGTAGTGTTCCTCGAGCTCCTGGCCCTTGCAGGGAGCAGCACCAAAGAGGGTGCGCCCGGTGATGACCAGGTCCCTGCGCTTGCGGTAAGCGTCCTTCTTGATCAGGAAGTACTCCTGCTCATCGCCCACGGAAGGAACGACCTTCTTGGGGGTCTTACCAAACAGCGCCAAAACGCGCTTGGACTCACGCGAGAGTGCGGTCATGGAGCGCAGCAGCGGGGTCTTCTTGTCCAGGGCCTCGCCCGTGTAGGAGCAAAAAGCCGTGGGGATGCACAGGACATCGTCCTTAATGAATGCGGGGCTGGTGGGATCCCAAGCGGTGTAGCCACGGGCCTCGAAGGTGGCACGCAGGCCGCCGTTGGGGAAGCTGGAGGCGTCCGGCTCGCCCTGGATGAGGTTCTTGCCCGTAAACTTGGTAATGGCGGTGCCGTCGTGGTTGGGCTCGAGGAAGCTGTCGTGCTTCTCGGAAGTAATGCCCGAAAGCGGCTGGAACCAGTGCGCGTAGTGCGTCGCGCCCTTGGAGATGGCCCAGACCTTCATGGCGTGGGCAACGGCGTTGGCCACATCCAGGTCAAGCGGCTCACCGTCCTCGAGGGTTGCAGCAAGGCGCTTCCAAATGTCCTTGGGGAGGTAGTCCTTCATGACTTCCTCAGAGAACACCATGGTCCCGAAGCGGTCAGTAAGTTCGGCCATACGGAACTCCCTTCGTATCGGCACCGCGTGAGAAGCGGTGTTGATTACTAACGAACGAGTCATAGATTAGGCTCGTCGTGTTTCCGCAACATTACCGTTATGTTGCTGTCACGAAACCAATCAATGAGGTTACCGCATCGCGGCGGCGTTGCCGCCCTCAACAGCCAATCAACTGTATAAATTGCAGACCTCTCCCCATGGTTTAAGGGTAGTCAATTTGGGATGGGGCTCTATTAACTGGTATTTCGCATCAGATACCAGTCTTTATAGCCCCATCCTAGATTGACCGCTCTGCTATAGGGAATGTCGATAGCAAGGCATCTTTGATTGGTATCCCCGAATAGCGAGTGAAACTCCACCGTGACACAGTGGTGCTGTAGAATCCTTACAACACATCACACTATTACGTATCTAAAGGAGCACGATATGCGCGTCGACGAGGTTTTTAAGCAGGCGGCATCCCGAGGCACCGCGCCCGTTTCGTTTGAGATGTTCCCGCCTAAGGGCGAGCTTTCCCTCGACACGGCTCGCGAGGTGGCGGGCAATCTGTGCAAGCTTTCGCCGAGCTTTGTCTCGGTCACCTGCTCGGCCGGCGGCTCGGGCAACGGCGCCACCACCGCCCCCATCGCGCATATGATTACGAGCGAATTCAATACGCCCTCGGTGGCGCACCTTACCTGCGTGGGCCGCTCGCACGCCGATATCGTCGCCAAGATCGACGAATACCGCTCCGCCGGCGTAGAAAACATCCTGGCCCTGCGCGGTGATCTGCCCACTGGCGCGACCGAGGATGACAAGCCCGCCTCGGACTACGCCTACGCCCGTGACCTCATCCCCGAGCTTGTCGACGCCGGCTTTTGTGTGGGCGCCGCGGCCTACCCCGAGGGCCACATTGCCTGTGAGGACCTCAACGCTTCGGTCGAATACCTCAAGCAAAAACAGGACGCCGGCGCGAGCTTCTTTGTGACGCAGCTCTTCTTTGACAACGAGTGCTTCTACCGTTTTCGCGAGCTTGCCGACAAGGCGGGCATCACCGTGCCCATTACCGCGGGCATCATGCCGTTTATGGGCAAGTCGCAAATCAGCCGCATGGTCTTTATGTGCGGCGCGTCGCTGCCCTCCCCCGTCATCAAGATTCTCGCCAAGTACGAGAACGACCCCGAGAGCCTGCAGGCAGCCGGTGTAGATTATGCCGCCCGTCAGCTTTGCGACCTTAAGGAGCACGGTGCCGCCGGTCTGCACCTGTACACTATGAATCGTCCTGCGATCGCCGCGACCATTATGGAGCGCCTGGGGTAATGGAAAAACCGCACATCGATACAACCGCTGTCGAAGTGCCGGCCGACCTTGCGTCGCCGGCGCTTTACCGTGTCGATGCTGCGCACCATCCCCGTGTCGACCGTGCCGAGATGCTGCGGTATCTGGGTTACGGCGGCCAGCAGATTGAGCCCGAGCTGTCACGACGTATTGAGCTTGTGGTCGAGCGCCTTGAGCTGGACATTGAGCCCCGCGGCGTGCGGCGCGTGTTTACCGTCGATGCCACGGGCGTGGACGAGCAGGGAGAGCCTTGCATCCGTCTGGTTGGCACCAACGTTGAGCTGCGCGGTCGCGACATCTATCGACATCTCAAAGACGCACGCTTTGCCGCGCTCATGGCATGCACCCTCGGCATGGACGCCGAGCGTCGCCTGCGTACCACGGGAGCCCAGCAGCCCCTGGAGGGAGCCGTGCTCGACGCCGCATGCTCTGCCTATGTAGAAGCCGCCGTTGAGCAGATGGACCAGCAGGTTAAGGCTGCGGCCGCCGCACACGGACTCGCCGGTAACTGGCGCTTCAGTCCCGGCTATGGCGACTGCCCGCTTACGGCCCAGCGCTCAATCGTGAATGCGCTCAACGCCACGCGGCTCATCGGGCTTACCGTCACGCCGACCAGCCTGCTCATGCCCACCAAGAGCGTGACCGCGGTGATTGGTCTGTTTGACGGCGAAGTCCACGACGCCCAGAGCCGCCCCACCTGCAATATCTGCCGCATGCGTGAGAACTGCCGCTTCCGCGCCGCCCACACCACCTGCTATTCCAGCCATTAGGAGCCATCGATGTTTACTCCGCTTACCACTCATGATCTGGACGGTGCCGCGCTGGCGGCACCCGTTGATGCCGCACGCCGTAATGGCGCTGTATACAAGACGCGCACGATCGACGACCTTCGCATTAAGGACGATCGTCTGCGCGCCGCCATCAAGGGCACCGGACACCTGCTGTTCGACGGCGGCATGGGTACCATGCTGCAGGCGGCCGGCATGAAGGCCGGCGCCCTGCCCGAGCTGCTCAACTTTGAGGAGCCTCAGGTCATTACCGACATCCAGCGTCAGTACGTCGAAGCCGGCTGCGACGTGATCACCGCCAACACCTTTGGCGCCAACGCCCACAAGCTCGACGGTGCCGCCACCGTGGCAGACGTCTTTGCCGCGGCCGTCACCTGCGCCCGCGCGGCCGGTGCCCATTACGTCGCCGGCGACATCGGCCCCATCGGTGCGCTGCTTCGCCCCCTGGGCACCCTCAGCTTCGACGAGGCCTACGATCTCTTTGCCGAGGAGGTGCGCGCCGGCGTCGCTGCGGGCGTCGACCTCTTTATTATCGAGACTATGACCGATCTTGCCGAGATCAAGGCGGCAGTCCTCGCCTGCCGCGAGAACTCCGACTTGCCCGTCTTTGCCACCATGACCTTTGAGGAAGACGGCCGCACCTTCTTGGGCACGAGCCCCGAGGTCGCCGCCATCACCCTCGACGCCATCGGCGCCGACGTCCTGGGCATCAACTGCAGCCAGGGCCCGGCCGAGCTCCGAGGACTCGCCGCGCGCATGCTCGCCGTCACCGACAAGCCCGTTATGGTGCAGGCCAATGCGGGACTGCCCCGCGTGGACGATGACGGCAATACCGTCTTTGATATCCAGGCACCCGAATACGCCGAGGCCGTCGCCGGCATGATCGAGGACGGCGTGAGCGTCGTCGGCGGATGCTGCGGTACCACGCCGGCGCACATGGCGGCACTTCGCACCCTCATCGACAACCACACGCCCTGCACGCGTCACCGCAAGCCCAGCATGTCGGTCACGAGCGCCCAGACGGTCGTGGACCTCCCCTGCGACGGCCACAAGATCGCCGTCATCGGCGAGCGCATCAACCCCACCGGCAAAAAGCGCCTGCAGCAGGCCCTACGCGACGGCGACCTGGACTACGTCGTGAGCCAGGGCATCAGCCAGCAGGAGCAGGGCGCCGACATCCTGGACGTCAACGTGGGCCTGCCCGAGATCGACGAGGTCAAGGTCATCCAGCAAGCGACCGAGCAGCTCCAAGGCTCCACGCTGCTGCCACTGCAGATCGACTCCACCGACCCCGCCGCCGTCGAGGCCGCCGTGCGCCGCTACGCCGGCAAGCCCATCATCAACTCGGTTAACGGCAAGCAGCAGATCATGGACGAAATCTTCCCGCTGGTCGCCCACTATGGCACCAACGTCGTCGGCCTCACGCTCGACGAGGGCGGCATCCCCGATACCGCCGAGGCTCGCTTCGCCATCGCCGAGCGCATCGTGACCGAGGCCGCCCGCTACGGCATCGGCCCGGACCGCATCCTCATCGACTGCCTGGTCATGACCGCCTCGACCAACCAGCGCCAGGCTGAGCAGATCCTGCGCGCCATGTCTATGTGCAAGGAGCGCCTGGGCGTCAAATGCGCACTCGGCGTGTCGAACATCAGCTTTGGCCTGCCAGCCCGCCCGCTGCTGGGCTCGGTCTTTTTGGCTGCCGCTTTTGGCGCGGGCCTGGACGCCCCCATCATGAACCCAGGCTCCAAGCGCTTTATGGACACCGTCTACAGCTATCGCGTCCTGAGCGTTGAGGACGAGGGCTCGACCGGATACATCGAGCGCTATGCCGGCTGGACCGATCCGTACAAGATCGCCGCCAACCCGGCAGCGGCTCAGGCCGCATCGAGTGATGCCGCGCCCGCTGCTGGCACCGCCGGCACCGACGGCAACGACGACCCGATTCGTCGCATGGTCGTCTCGGGCCGCAAAGGCGAGATCGCTGCCGAGACCGAGCGTCTGCTGGCAGACCACGACGCCATGGACCTCATCAACAATCACTTTATCCCCGCCCTCGACGAAGTTGGCGTCCTCTTTGACCAGGGCAAGTTCTTCTTGCCGCAGCTTATGGCCTCGGCCGAAGCCGCGCGTGTGGGCTTCGACACCATCAAGCGCCTGATGCCCGCCGGCGAGATTGCCGACAAGGGCAAGATCTGCGTGGCCACCGTTAAGGGCGATATCCACGACATCGGTAAGAACATCGTCAAGATGCTGCTCGACAACTACGGCTACACCGTCTTTGATCTGGGTCGCGACGTCGATCCGCAGGAGGTGCTCAAGACCGTCAAGGAGCGTGACATTAAGCTCGTCGGCCTCTCGGCGCTTATGACTACCACGGTCGTCGCCATGGAAGAGACCATCAAGCTGCTTCATGCCGAGGTGCCGGGCGTCAAGATCATCGTGGGCGGCGCCGTGCTCACCCCCGAATACGCCAAGCAGATTGGCGCGGACTACTACGCCAAGGACGCCGCCGAGAGCGCGCGCATCGCCGAAGAGGTCTTTGGGCAGTAACACAACGGAAACAACCGAGCACCAAAACGTGCCGCATGCGCCACTTGGCACGTGCGGCACGTTAGAATAGATAAGATTATGCTCGTTTTGGCAGATAGGAGCGCAAGGATGGCGATCACGCCCGCAGAAATCGCGGAAACCCGCGGCATGGTTGAGGAGCAGAACCTCGACATCAGGACCATCACCATGGGTGTTTCGCTCATGGGTTGCGGCGACGAGAACCTCGACCGCATGTGCACGAAGATCTACGACCATGTGACGCACACGGCTGAGCATCTGGTCGAGACCGCCGAGAACCTCGAGCGCGAGTACGGTATCCCCATTGTCAACAAGCGCGTTTCCGTCACCCCGGTGGCGCAGATCGCCGCGTGCTGCAAGGATGAGGACCTCACCCCCATCGCGCACGCCCTCGACCGCGCGGCCGAGACGCTCGGCATCGATTACCTGGGCGGCTTCTCCGCGCTCGTCCAGAAGGGCATCGGCGACGCCGACCGCCGCGTCATCCAGTCCATCCCCCAGGCGCTCGCCACCACGAGCCGCGTCTGCTCCAGCGTCAACGTCGCCAGCCTGCGCGCCGGTATCAACATGGATGCCGTGCTCATGGCCGCCCAGACCATCATCGATGCCGCTAAACTCACGGCCGACCAGGATTCCGTCGGCGCTTCCAAGTTTGTCTGCTTTGCCAACATGGTCGAGGACTCCCCGTTTATGGCGGGCGCCGTCCACGGCGGTGGCGAGGCCGACGCCGTCATCAACGTAGGCGTCTCGGGCCCCGGCGTTATGGCCGCAGCCCTGGAGACGCTGCCCGATTCCGCATCGATGATGGAGGTCGCCGAGAAGATTAAGCAGACCGCCTTTAAGATCACCCGTGCCGGTGAGCTCATGAGCCGCGAGGCCGCCCGTCGCCTGGGTGTCGAGAAGGGCATCGTCGACCTGTCGCTGGCGCCTACGCCTGCCATCGGTGACTCCGTTGCCCGCATCCTCGAGATCATCGGTGTTGGCACCTGCGGTGGCCCGGGCACGACCTGCGCACTCGCCATGCTCAACGATGCCGTCAAGAAGGGCGGCGTTATGGCCAGCTCCAGCGTGGGCGGTCTCTCCGGCGCTTTCATCCCCGTGTCCGAGGACGCCGGCATGATCGCCGCCGTCGAAGCCGGTGCGCTTTCGCTCGAGAAGCTCGAGGCCATGACCTGCGTGTGCTCCGTCGGCCTGGACATGATCGCCATCCCCGGCGACACCCCGGTCGAGACCATCGCCGGCATCATCGCCGACGAGATGGCCATCGGCGTCATCAACAACAAGACCACGGCCGTCCGCGTGATTCCCGCCATCGGCAAGGGCGTGGGCGACTGCGTCGAGTACGGCGGCCTGTTCGGCCGTGCACCCATCATGCCGGTGAACCCCAACGCCGGCACCGTGCTTGCCCATCGCGGCGGACGCTTCCCGGCGCCGCTGAACTCGCTCAAGAACTAGCCTAGGGATACGAGGCGAGGAGCCCCGCCGCCGGGCGGCAGACATATAAGGTCGCCTGCTCGGACAGTCCTGACTCGCACGGAGAGCACATTAAGTGCTCTCCGGCTCGTGCGGAACTCGCGATCGACCTTATATATTTGTCCTCCCCGGGGCTCCCGCACAACGGGACCTCAGTTGGGTTCTATCCCGGTTGCAGTTGCTTCGCTCCTGCACCACTTGGCTGGTGCGGCGTTTTGGCGTTGGAACGGTTCTTTTTCTGATATATGCTTGTTGCGGCTCTTCTTTTGGGAGGGGCCGCTTTTTTTGTTGTGTGAGGAGGTTGGCCCGTGGTTGATGGGGAGATTCGTTCTGAGCTGCTTGCTGCGGATTGGAATGGCGAATGGATGCGTCTGCAGGCCGCTCGGCATCGGGCTGATGATTCTTTTGAATGGGATAAGCGAGCTCGACATTTTCGACCTCTTGAGACTGCCCCTTATGCTCGGGATTTTATAAAGCTGTTGGCACTTGAGCCCGGCGAGTCGGTGCTCGATATGGGGTGTGGAGCTGGGTCGATTGCTATTCCGCTTGCGCAAGACGGGCATCCCGTGATTGCAGCTGATTTTTCCCCTGCCATGTTGGGCACGCTTGATGCTGGTATTGAGTACTATGGGCTCGAGGATCGCATTACGCCGCTTGAGCTTGCTTGGGATGATGATTGGGATTTGGTTGGACCGGTCGCGAAAACGGTGGATGTTGCCTTTGCCAGTCGGTCGGTTACGACGACCAATCTAAAAGGTGCGCTTGCCAAGCTTGACCGTGCGGCTCGTCGGCGTTGTACTGTCACGATGGTCGCTAACTCCAGCCCGCGCTATGATCTGCACTTGATGAACGCTATCGGCGCCTCGGTTACCTGCAGCAATGGCTTTGTGTACGCCTTCAACATCCTCATTCAGATGGGTGCGTTGCCGCAGGTTACATACTTTGAATCGCCTCGTCGCGATACCTTCGATAGCCTTGAGGCAGGCGTGGCGGATTTTTCCCGTATGCTCGAGCATGGCAACGAGGATAAGATCGACCGCCTGCGCGACTATATCGCTCAGCACATGATCGAAAACCCCCATGCCGGCGAGCCGGGCTCCAAGGGCGTGCCGCAGGGGCGCTATATGCTCGACCATATCCGTAAGGTTCGCTGGGCGTTTATTGCATGGGAACCGGTCTCTGAATCCCGCTCGTAGCCCGTTCACAGCCCGCACTGCCCATCACCTCGGCATCCGCATTCTTTTTGAACTGGGCAAACGCACTCCACACCGCGCCGTTCCTGCGCTATCGTGGGACAGCTCACGTAGATTAAGGCCCCGTCGCGGGGCGCCCCATACATAGAAAGCGAGAACCCATGGCACTGACAGGAGCCCAGGTCAAGCAGCTTCGCAGCATGGCCCATCACCTCAACCCCGCCATCATCATCGGTAAGTCCGATGTCAACGAGGGCACCGTCGAGCAGACGGTCGCCTACCTGGAGAAGCATGAGCTCGTTAAGTGCTCCGTGCTCGATGGCTCCAGTCTTTCCGCCCGCGAGGCCGCCGAAGAGCTCGCTGAGCGTTGCCACGCCGAGGTCGTCCAGGTCATCGGCCGCAAGTTCTCGCTGTATCGCGAGTCCTCGCGCAAGGACATCGAGAAGATCAAGCTCGTCTAAGAGTCAATGATCCGGCGAACCAACACATAGCAAGCATACGGGTGCCCAAGTACTTCGGGCGCCCGTTTTTTATCGCTCGACCAGCACGCGATTGAGCCGCCCCTCCACCAAGCGCTCGTATAGACGCCGCGTCTCGGGCTCGGGCACGCCATTGACCTGCTCCCTCAGATGGTGCATATGCCCACTGTATAGCTCGACGATATCGCGCCTCCGCCCCGCCGCACTGTAGACACGCATGGCGCAGCGCACCATATCCTCACGCGCCGTTTCCTGTCGAAGACCCGACTCCGCCAGCCAAATCGCCGACTGCAGATCGTTTTCTTCTAGAGCGGCATTTGCTCCCTTAATCATGCAATCGATATACTTTGACTGCATAATGCGTCGCATACGCAAAAAGTAGGTGGGATTACAGCCATTGGGAACATACAGCGGTCCGGCATAAAGCTGCTCAATCTTAAGGCACAGCTCAACTAAATGGGGCCCGCGCGCACCCGTGCGATTTCCCAAAACCTCGCGGCTTATCTGGTCAAACAGCCGTACATCGGTCTTGACGTAGTCGCCGTTGAGTCCGATGCATTCATTTTGGATGAGCACGCACGACTTGCCATCCGGCGTCGGTCCCAAAGCCGACCGCAAGCGCGATATCGTCGAGTACAGGTTGTTGCGGGCGCTATTGAACTCGGCATGGGGCCACAGCTCCATGGCCAACGTCTCACGATCGACGAGTGCATCCATGCCCAGCGCAAGCCGCTCGGCAAGTGTCGCCGCCTTCTTGCGGCGCCACATTTTGTCCGTGATGGGAAACCCGTCGCGCTCGGCGCGAAACGCACCAAACATGCGAATCTCGATATGGTCAATGGTATCAACGGCTTCAACCTCGCCGGCCTGGAACAGGCGCTCGCCCTCCCCTTCCAAATCGTCGCGCAGCGAGTACCGCGACAGCTCGCGCACGGGAAGCTTCTTGCGAATCCTGGTCGCCGGCTCGCCCAGACAATGCATGGCAAGGCGCGCAAAGAGCCGATACGATGGCTCCAGAATCCCCGCACGATTCATGGACATCCAGGCCGCAAGGTCGCTGTCTCGGCCCGCACAGGCCAAATGCAGCGCCACCATCCAGGCCTCCGCTCCACCAACCTGCGTCTGGCTTATATCGAGCAACTCCGCTTCCTCACGTACCGAAACCATCGAGGTGTTACGCAGATACGCCGCGCGCTCCAGCAGCAATGCGTTATCGCGCATGTACGCAATCGACTCCTCGGCAAGTTTGAGCACTTGGACCGCACGGAACTTTGCATTAACCGGCCGTCCCTCTGCCAGCGACTGCCAGCCTTCTAGCAACAGGCCAAACAGCTGAATCTGGTTATCGCGCATGCGCACGGCAAAACGATCGAGCTCGTTGAACGCCGCGTCGTCGGTTACCGGCAGGCCGGAAAGGAGCCGCCGTGCCGCCAGCACCATGCGCACCCAGATAGCCATCGCCTTAAGCCCACGCACGTCGAGCGCCTCCCGCACCACCGTCATCTCGTCGTCGCGCTCGTCGGTTCCCGTAAACGACCCGTCAAAGAGCTCCACCAGCATGCTATCGGCCCGTATAACAATCCCCGCGATGTCGAGCTCACAGTCGTAGGCCTTGCTCGTTTTGAGCTGCTGTAGAACGCCGCCGTCATCTCCCCGCTCGGTCAGGCAGCGCTTGACCTCGATATGCGCGGACAACATATCGAGTGCGGTATGGGATGTCTCGATTTCTGGCACGGTCAGGTTCGTAGGAAGCCCAAGCCCGTTGTCCCCATAGCAAACAGCCGTCAGTGTCTGGGCCACCCTCCATGAAACAGGGTCTATTTCGCAGGCCGCCCGTTCGCCCCCGCGCTCGATGACCGATGCCATATAGCGAGCGAGCTTTGTATTGGACACGCTGACCGCTGCCAGATATACGCCAAGCGCCTCGGCAGGCGTTGGCTCTGGAGCCGGATCCTCGGCATCGATCGTGCCCAGCGCTGCTCGGCAGATATCGGCCCCGTGCCCCGTCAGAGCCAGATCGACCCCATACTGCCCAGCAAGTTCAAGGACCGCATCACGGTCCAAAAAGGCGTCCGCCAGGCCCATCGCCGCATCGCATCGGCCCGCCTTAAGCAAAATCCGGGCCGCCCTCGGAACAAGTTCGGGGCGAACCTCGGCCACCAACTTACGCAAGCGCAAGCGTCCGTTATCCTCCGTGCCCAGACACGTAAAACTCCGCTCGGCAGGGTCCAAGCCAAAGATCGGGTAGTCGCGTACGAAGTAGGACTGGTCGACCATCGATAGCCTCACCCCGCAAGCCTCGAGTTCTGCGATATTGCCCTCGCCCATCAAAATCATGAGACATGCCACGCAAAACAGTGCATTATTGTCGAGCGAAGCCAGGTCGACAAGTGCCGCGCCATATACGTTGACAATCTCGTTTTCGAGCAGACCGGCTACGTCGCCTTGGCCATACAGACCCGTCTGCAATGCCGAAACGAGCTCGGGCACGCCCTGCGTGAGCTGATAAAAGTCGAGCGATGTGCTGATCGAAAACGCCGATGCCCACGCCGAATACTCATAGGCATGCACCTTGAGCATCTGCGCATTGATCTTAACCGAATCGCCCAGCCCATGAATCAGTTGACGATTTGAAGGACGGCAGGAGATAAAGACCCCCACCCCCATAGCGCGCAGGCCGCGAATCCTGTCGATGAGGTCTTCGGTATCGTGCTGATCGAGGTTTGGCACATTATCAATCGCGATAAGGGAGTGCGGTTTGTCTTTGAGTTCTTCGGTAACCACCTCGAGCTGCATAAACACCTCGCGCCCAGTGGCGCGATCGGCCTCGATAATCCGCACGGGGCCTCGCGTCGGGTCGCATTTAACCTCATGGGTGTACTGCAGCAGTACCGAGGTCTTCCCAAACCCGTCGGGCGCATAAAGAACCACAATGCCGGCCTTTCGGCCCTTGGCGATAAGCTCATTCATCAAGCGTTCGCGTCGCACCATATAGCCTCCGCCCAGCGGCATCAGCTCGAGGTCGTCTATACTGCCCAAATCGTTTACCATGCCCGCTCCTCAACTCGACCGTATGGACACTGTAACCGCAAGACCATACAAGCCGCGCTATGAATAGAGCGACCTTGTGTTTTAGGTTGTCTTTTGGTACGCAAGCGGCAAGTTTTTGTACAGCGAGGGCCGATTGTTATTAATCCCCCGACTAATCGGTCTTTAAGCAGGTAAATGGCTTGTCAGCTTGTCCCATCTAAGCGGCAGTGTAACGCAAATGAACAAGGTTCAGCCATGTCATTCAACTCGCCTAGCACCCGCTACCGTCTACGACCTTTTAGTGGCATTTTTGCATAGAATCTGGTATGGAATGAATCAAGCTGTTTGACATCCGGCATTCGCCAAGCTTGCGGCAAGATTTTGGTCAAGCGGGTGGAAAGGGATAGCAAAAAGGCCCCCGCAAAGCGGAGGCCTTAGGCAAGGCTATGTCGAGGTGCAGGATTCGCGCTACTCGCAGAGCGAAAGGGCGGCCTCGTCGGCAACGACAACGCAGTTGGTGTGCAGCTGCAGGATCGAAGCCGGGCACGCGGGCGTAACCGGACCATAGCACATGTCATGCACGGCCTGAGCCTTGGCCTCGCCGTTAGCGACGACCAGGATCATGCGGGCATACATGATGGTCTGGGTGCCCATGGTGTAGGCCTGACGGGGAACGTCGTCGATGCTGTCGAACAGGCGGCTGTTGGCCTGAATGGTGCTCTCGGTGAGGTCGACGCAGTGCGTGCCCTTGGAGAAGTGGTCATCGGGCTCGTTGAAGCCGATGTGGCCGTTGTTGCCAATGCCGAGCAGCTGCAGATCCGGGTAACCGGCGGCGGCGACGATCTTGTCGTACTCAGAGCAGGCAGCGGCGGCGTCGGGGTTGGAACCGTCGGGCACATGCGTGTTGTTCAGGTCGATGTTGATGTGATCGAAGAAGTTCTCACGCATAAAGTAGTGATAGCTCTGGGGATCGTCGTGCGAAAGGCCGCGATACTCGTCCAGGTTGTATGTGCTGACCTCGGCAAAGTCGACGTCGCCCTTCTCGTACCAAGCAGCGAGCTGCTTGTAGGCACCGATCGGGGTGGAGCCGGTGGCAAGGCCCAGCACACAGTCGGGCTTGAGGATAACCTGCGCCGAGATGATATTGGCGGCCTTGCGGCTCATATCCTCGTAGTCTTTAGCTTTAATGATCTTCATTACGCGTCCTTTCTCGTACAAGAGAGGCAAGGCTCCCCTTACAAGCACTTGCCCGCGGCCCGCGTCGGCCGCAACCAACGTGTGCGGCCACCAGGGCGAGGTCGCGTAATGTATGTGTCTCGTGTCTAGCCGCGTCGAGGCCCCTGCCCGTCCACGGTGACCCGAAGCCTTTTAGCTTCGGACAAATCCCATCTTGCCACGGAGGGCGTCCTCTTTCAAGGGCGCCCTCCGTAAACGTGTTTGAATTGTAGGCTAATGGCCACGTGCACTTGCTAGCGCTCGCGAGCAACGATGAGCTGGTCCATCTCTTCGACATGCACGCCAACGGAGCCCTTGATGCTCGAGAACTCAACAGAGTTGCACACCAAGATGGGAACCGTCACATCGTAGCCCTCGGCAGCAATTGCCTCGCGATCGAACTCAATGAGCACATCGCCCTTATGGACGATGTCACCCACTTGCGCATGTACGGTAAAGTGTTTGCCCTCGAGCTGAACAGTGTCCAAACCAACGTGGATGAGCACGTCCAAGCCATCGACCGTGTTAAGCGCAACAGCGTGTCCCGTAGGAAAAATGGCCTCGACCTTGGCGTCTGCCGGCGCAATCACGCGCGTGCCGGTAGGCTGAATCGCCACGCCCTGGCCCAAAAGGCCGGTGGCAAATGTCTGGTCGTTTACCTCGGAAAGCGGAATGACGTCGCCCGAGATGGGAGCATCCAGCGTAAGGACTCGACCACGCATACCAAAAGACCTTAGGACTTTAGTGAACATGCTCCCCCTCGGACATACCAATTGACCAAAATAGCCTTAACAGTTTACCACTTGGCACTCGTTTTTGACCATTAGGGAAGTTCGCGCTTGACAACCTCGACGATGTCGTCGACAACGCGCTGGGTCAGCTCGTGCGTCTCGGCCTCGGCCATAACGCGGACCAGCGGCTCGGTACCGCTCGGACGCACCAGAATGCGACCGCGGCCGTCAAGTTCCTTCTCGGCACCAGCGACGGCATCCCAGATGGGCTGGCAATCATCCAGACCAGCCTTGTTGTCGGAATGCACGTTGACGAGTACCTGCGGGTACTTCTTCATGATGCCGGCAAGATCGGTGAGGGTACGACCGGTGCGCTTGAGCACGGCCAGCAGCTGCAGAGCCGTCACCAGACCGTCACCGGTGGTGTTGTGCTCCAGGAAGATGATGTGGCCGGACTGCTCGCCGCCGATGACGGCGCCATCCGCGAGCATACGCTCCAGAACGTAGCGATCGCCCACGGCGGTCTGAACCATCTCGAAGCCCTGCTCCTTCATAGCGATGGAGAAGCCCAGGTTGCACATGACGGTCGAGACGATCTCGGAGTTGGCGAGCTTGCCGCGGGCGGCGAGGTCAGAACCGCAGATAGCCAGGATGTAGTCACCGTCGATCTCATTGCCCTCGCTGTCCACGAACAGTACGCGGTCGGCGTCGCCGTCGTGGGCCAGGCCGATATCGGCGTGGGTGCGCAGCACGAGCTCGCGCAGGGGCTCAAGGTGAGTGGAGCCGCACTCGACATTGATGTCGGTGCCGCAGTAATCGGTGTTGATGGCATGGACCGTGGCACCCAGGCGCTGCAGCGCGGCGGGCGTGGTCTGGCAAGAGGCGCCATGGCCGCAGTCGACGGCAACGACTAGGCCATCGAGCCTCAGGCCATCAAGTGTATCGATGGCGTGGTCGACGTATGCCTTGCGAGCGTCCTTCATCTTGATAATGTGGCCCACGCCGGCGCCAGTCGGCAGCGTATCGGCAGCCATGGCTTCCTCGGACATGACCCAGGCGCTGATCTCTTCCTCGACAGCATCGGGAAGCTTCATACCCTTGCGGCTAAAGAACTTGATGCCGTTGAACTCCGGCGGATTGTGCGAAGCGGAGATGACGATGCCGCCGTCGAGCTCGTTCTGAACGGTGAGCAGCGCCACGGCGGGCGTGGGGATGACGCCGCAGCAATGCGGACGGCCGCCCTCGGCCATGATGCCGGCGGTCAGAGCGCTCTCGAGCATGGTGCCCGAAAGACGCGTGTCGCGGCCGACGCAGATATCCGGACCAAGGAACTTGGTCGCCGCGCGGCCCAAGCGAAACGCGAGGTCGCACGAGAGGTCGGCATTGGCGACGCCACGGACGCCGTCGGTACCGAAGATGTTCTGGGGCATAGGATCGCTCCTTCCCTAGCAGGCGATATGCAACCGCCCACCCTAGTCGAAAAAGAAAAGCGGGACCCGCCGAGGAATCGGCAGGCCCCGCTTGTACATTGTATCTCGTAAGGAGATAAAACCTTAGCGCTTGGAGAACTGGGGAGCGCGGCGGGCCTTCTTGAGGCCGTACTTCTTGCGCTCGACCACGCGAGCATCGCGCGTAAGGAAACCGGCCTTCTTGAGGTCAGCACGGTAGTCGCCAGCGTTCAGAAGAGCGCGAGCGATGCCCAGGCGCAGAGCGCCGGACTGACCGGAGATGCCGCCGCCATCGCACAGAGCGATAACGTCGAACTGACCGGCGGTGTCGGTCACCTTGAAGGGAGCAAGGGCGTTCTCAACGAGCTGATGACGGCCGAAATACTGCTCGGCGTCACGCTTGTTGATGGTCACCTTGCCGGTGCCGGGGACGAGACGGACGCGGGCGACGGCGTTCTTACGACGGCCGGTACCCTGGTAGACAACGGTGTTCTCAGCCATCTTTAAGCCTCCAGCTCAATCTTCGTGGGGTTCTGGGCAGCATGCGGATGCTCGGCACCAGCGTAGACCTTAAGCTTGGTCATCTGGGCATGGCCGAGGGTGGTCTTGGGCAGCATACCGCGAACGGCGCGCTCGATGACCTTCTCCGGGTGCTTCTCCATAGCCTGGCGGAAGCTCTCAGCCTTGAGGCCGCCGTTGTAGCCGCTGTGGCGATAATAGGTCTTCGTGTCGGCCTTGTTACCGGTAAGCTGGACCTTATCGGCGTTGATGACGACAACGAAGTCGCCGCAGTCGCTGTTGGGCGTGAACTGGGGCTTGTTCTTACCGCGCAGGATCATTGCGATCTGGGTGGCAAGACGGCCCAGGACAGCACCATCGGCGTCGACGAGAACCCAGTTGCGCTGGACCTCGCCCTGCTTGGCGTAGTGAGTCGATTTCGAAATCACTTAGACTCCTCCATGTACAGTACGTGTTGTTACAGAGATTCACGGGGCTCTGCAAGTAACCCGTCCATATTACCCCGCTCGCCGTACGAGTCAACAGGTATTTTGGCTCCGACCAGAGTTTCTGCACATGTCATCCACGAGCCGTGATGTCGCAGCGTTAACGCTCGACAAACGCCTCGATATCTCCCAGCAAGCGCTTTGCCTCCTGGCGGCCCTGGATATACAGATCGAGAAGCTTTGCCGGATCGTGCTCGACATGGCCGACCTCGACCGGCTTTTGCGGAGCGACGACCAGTGCGCGGCCCTCGCGCTCATACTTCCACAGGTGCATGCGCTGGAGGTTATAGCGGTCGTGGCGCGTCTCGATAGCCTCGAGCAGATAGGGGTAGTCGGCATAGCGCGCACGCGCCGCCGGCAAAAACTCGTAGGGCTTTTTCTCATATGAGCGGTCCTGGGTGACGATGACGACCGCACGGTCGAAGCCCGCCTCCTCGAGCACATGCTCGATAGGAACCGAATCGGCTACGCCGCCGTCGACGTATTTGTGCCCGTCAATCTCGACCGGCGGCGTCACCAGCGGCAGCGACGTCGAGGCGCGCACGGCGTCGAGGTCGAGCACGGCGCTTTTGACCGGCAGGTAGACAGCGGTTCCAAACAGCATGTCCGTCGCGACGGCGTACATCTCGATAGGGCTGGCGTCGAACGCCTCGTTGTCAAAGGGATCCAGGCGGTCCTGGATATCGTTGAAGATAAAGTCGTAACCCACGATGGAGCCCGTGGATGCGAAGGATGCGGCACCCATGTAGCGGTTGTCATTGCAGAAGGTCAGGTTGATGCGATTGACGCGACCGATCTGGTGTGACTTGTAGTTGACGCCGTTGAGCGCACCGGCCGATACGCCATATACCGCCGGAATTTCGACACCGGCCTCCATGAGAACGTCGAGCACGCCGGCGGTAAACTGCCCACGAAAACTGCCACCCTCCAAGACGAGCGCGACCTTGCCGACGTTCTTTGCCTTATCTTCTGCAGTCATATTGACCTCCTGCGATTGCGTTTTGGCTTTCTTCTACCCAGTTTTGGAATGGAGGGCGCGCAGGTTTTTCGAGGCGGCAGGTGAAGCGGAAAGTGCGTCCCAGTTTGAGGCGGGATTCCGGGATGAACTTTCCGTTTGGACCGCCGTTGGGAAAGCGCGTCCCGTTCTGAGCGCGGATTCCGGGATGCGGTTTCCGCTTGATGTGTCATCCGGAAACTACGTCCCAGTCTGAGCGCGGATTCCGGGATGGGCTTTCCGCCTGGGCTGCCATTGGGAAAGCGCGTCCCACTCTGCGTCACTGAGGCGTTTTCTTTACGCCCGCCCCCTGCATAGAGTTCGATTCTCCGCGGGTGGAGGGGATCCGTCCGCGCGGGACACGGCAGGCTGTCATCCGGTCGGCATCGAATCTATATCCAGTCGAGGCTTTGCGCGGAGAATCCGCGTATTTGCTTCGCAAATCCGCACCGGCTTCGGCCGCCTGCCGGCGTCCTCGCCCGCGGGCTAAAAACGCTTACGCGTTTTCTTTACGCCCGCGCCCTGCACAGAGTTCGATTCTCCGCGGTATCTATATGTAATAAAAAAGCAGGCAGAGACGCTTCTCTACCTGCTTGTAACTATTGGTGGAGGCGCGGAGAATCGAACTCCGGTCCACGAAAGCCCCCTGATTGGCATCTCCAAGCTCAGTCGCTGGTTTAGTCTCGGACGCTTTGCGCGCAGCGACACGCTCGCGGCGTCCTAATCGGTTCGGTCTTAGCCCGCGCCATACCGATTACGTGCGCAGGAGCATTCCCCTAAAATGACGTCGCGCCGGTGTCGGGGAAATCACCGGGTTGACGCGCCGCTATAAATTAAGCAGCGAGAGCCATAGGCTCAAAAGAAGAGTTGTTGTCAATTCAATTTGACGGTACCCCTGTTTAACGAGGCGAGGAGACCTCGGCTTGCTTCCTCTCTCAGAGCTATCGTGTCGAAACCAGTCGCCCCCGAATGTTGGGAAAGTCTGGATGGTATCGGGCCTGCAAACACCCGATAACCGTCGACTTTTCAAGGAACATACGGGGCGAGCCCCGCTTGTGGAGTGTTATCTTACCACGTTCTGAAAGCGGACAGCTGTTCTATGCACGAGCTGTGAAGACCCCAATGTGCGCCGCACTTCGCACTTTTGTTACCGATCGCGTCACGTATATTTTCGCCAAGCAAAATTGACCCGTCGAAAGGACCGTTATGGATACCAAGCAGCAACTCGTCAATGCCCTCGCAGGCCTGGGCTCAACCATTACCGAAGCTATGGATGTCATCGAAGGCTTTGTCCCCTGCGGACATCCTGCCCTCACGGTATCGAACGCACTCGTCGCGCTGGACGCTGACGATGATGCAGCTCTCGCCCAGCAGCTTGAGACCGTCGAGGGCTTTATCGATCACGTGAGTGAGAACCGCGGCGTGGCCGCCTACCACGGCATCGATGTCGAGCTCGCGGGTCCCAAAGCCGATCTGCTCGCAGCAATCCGCGAGGTAGGCGCCCTTATGCAGACCGCAGGCGTCAAGAACACCCAGGTCAACGAGTGGGTCTACCGCAGCCTGGCAGCACTCGACAGCTCCGACGAAAAGGCAGCCGAGCAGCTCGCAGAAAGTCCCGCCATTAAGGCCGAGCTTTTGTAAATAGCAGACGCGGGCCCCTTGGCGCATCGTCGTCCAAGAGGCCCGCAAGCAGTTCGCGTCAACCGATAGCCGCGCTGCCGCGTTCGGCCAAAGCAAGAATCGGCATCATTTGACGAGGTGTCTTTGCTGCAAGATCGGCATGTTCGAGCAGTTTGCGATCGTTAGTTACCAAGTAATCAACCTGCGCGCGCTTGCACGCGGCGAGCACCAAGTTGTCCTCGTAATCGCGATGGAGCGCTAAGTATTTGTCAGCCAGCCAAAGGTCCGACGCATCCGCACCCACGGCCGTGGCGTTTTCGGTCATGTTCCGAACAAACGCCAACGCCGCATCACCAATTGCACGGGCAGATGCCTCGTCGAGCGCTCCCCCGCTGGCAAGAACGCTACGCTTCAGTTCGTGCTGTACAACGTACAGCACGTCCTTAGCGGTATGCACCGGGAAGAACAGCAGCGCACGCGTCTCCGTCGCCCGCCCAATAAACGCACGCGCGGCAAGCGACTCGGCATGGTCGACGCAAAACGAATCGACCCAAACGTTGGCATCCACCATGATCTTAAGAGGGGCTCCGCTCACAGGATCATCCCCTTTTGGCGATAGCGATCGTCCATGGTCTCGGAATAGATTGTGTCCCAATCGCGGGCATCGGATGCAAGCGACGCATCGATACCCAAGTCCGCGTAAAGCTGATCCGCCGCCGCCCAGGAAGCAGCAAACGGCGAATCTAACACGGCACCCCGCTGTCGGTCGTTAACGGCCTCGAGGATTTCCTCGCACGAACCGCCGCCCTGCGCAACCTTGGCCACGACCTTTTTGATGAGTTCGGGCAGCGTTCCGCCCGAAAGCCGCAGCGCCTCCTCGGCGCGTTCTTTAACCGAGCGATCCACGCGAACATTTACCTGCACCATGCTGCCAGCAACACTCATATCGATCACGCTCCTCTCGCCTGCTATCATTGCTAACATCACTATATAGAGCTGATAGCACACGGTCAAACGCAAAAAAGCCCGCACCCGAACGACGGCAATGCCGCCCGGGCGCAGGCCATAAACTCAAGCAAAAATGCTAACGCAGATATGCCTTGGCGTTGCTCAGGCTGTAGGCAATCGTCGAGCCGTTGTGCAGCAGCGACGACGCCTGCGGGGTAATCGTTCCGGTAATGCCCAGTGCCAACAGCGCTGAGTTGGTGAGCATCACCTTAGAATAGGAGCTCGTCAGACGATCAATGAGGCCCTGACTCATGCGGCGCAGGCGCACGATCGCGGCGAGATCCGTATCGGTCAGGATGATATCGGCGACCTCCTTGGCGATATCGCTTCCGCCACCCATCGCCAGGCCCACGTCGGCCAAACCGAGCGCCGGCGAATCGTTGACGCCGTCGCCCACCATGGCAACGTGGCGTCCCTCGCTCTTAATGCGCTCCACATACGCGTACTTGTCCTCGGGCAGCAGCTCGGCCCTAAACTCGTCGACCCCTGCCTCGCGAGCAATGCGCTCGGCCGTGCGCTCGGAGTCGCCCGTGAGCATGACCACGTGCTTGACGCCCAGCGCATGCAGGTCGGCGATTGCCTCGCGGACCCCGGGCTTGAGCGGGTCCTCGATACCGAGCACGCCGACGACCGTGCCGTCGACCGCCAGATACAGCGGCGACAGGCCCTGCATCTGGGACTCAATGCGCTCCTTAATGTCGGAATCGAGCTGCGCGCTCTCGTCCTCAAATACAAAGTGAGCAGAGCCGATAATCGCGCGTCGCCCCTCAATGGACGAAGCGATGCCGTGTGCCACGATGTACTCGACGGCGGCATGGCGCTCGCGGTGCTCGAGCCCGCGCTCGCGTGCTGCATTGACCACGGCGCGCGCCACCGGATGCGGGAAATGCTCCTCCAAGCAAGCGGAAAGGCGCAGGACCTCGTCCTCGCTCCAGCCATCGGTGGTGAGCACGCAAGCTAGGCGCGGCTGGGCCTCGGTCAGCGTACCGGTCTTGTCAAAGACAATGGTATCGGCCTTGGCAAACGACTCAAAGTACTTAGCGCCCTTGACCATGACGCCCATCTTGGCAGCATCGCTCATGGCAGTCATGACGGCGACCGAACCCGTGAGCTTGAGCGCGCACGAGTAGTCGACCATCAGTGCTGCGGAGGTCTTGATGAGACTGCGCGTGGTGAGCGCAACCAGGCCCGCGAGCAGGAAGTTCCACGGGACGATCTTGTTGGCGAGGTCCTCCATATGCGACTGGCCCTCGGACTTGAGCGAGTCGGCCGTCTGCACGAGCGAGACGATCGAGCGCAGTTTGGTCTGCGCCGTGTTGGCGCGCACGCGCACCAAGATGCTGCCGTCTTCCACGACGGTACCGGCGAACACGTCGTCGCCCACGCTGCGCTCAACGGCCAGCGGCTCGCCGGTCAGGGTCGCCTGGTTGACCATAGCGCTCCCCTGCTCGACGACACCGTCGATGCAAATGGACATGCCAGTGCGCACGGCCACCAAGTCGCCGGGCTCAAGCTCGGTGGCGGCAACGCTTACCTCGGTATCGCCGACCACTTTTTGTGCCTTATCAGGCACGTCGAGCAGCGAGTTGATGAGCTCGTTTTCGCTCATGGCGCGTGTGTAGTCCTCGAGCAATTCGCCCACATTGAGCAGGAACATCGTCTGGCCCGCGGTATCGACATCACGTTTGACAAACGAGATACCGATGGCCGAAGCGTCGAGCACGGGAACGGTCAGGCGCGGCTGCGCCAGCTCATGAAGGGCAGCGCGCAAAAATGCCATGTAACCGGCCACGACAAACACCGCACGCAGAGGCGTCGGCAAGAACCAGCGGCGCGCGTAGTGGGCGCCGACGAGTGTCGCCAGGTCCATAACGAGTTTGTGCTTGCGCGGCTCAAGCTGCATCACATAGCCCGACTTGGCATCAGCGATAGCTTGAGCATCGAGTGCGCCCAAGGCGTCGAGCACGCTCGCGCGACGTGGCTCGTCGTATTCGAGCGCCATCTGGCCAATACGGCCATAGACGCGCACCTTGTGCACGCCGTCGATATCGCCGCTGAGCTTAAGAAGTGCATCGAGATCGCTCTCTGGCACAGGACCCGCCAATTGAAGACGGGTCCTGCCGGGGATCTCGCTGATAATCGAGAATCTCATAGTTTGTGCCTGGGAGCGTTACTCGGCTGCCTCGTCAGCAGCGGCCTCGCTCTGGGTGATGTAGGCCGCCTCGGCAACCATGTCGTCGACATTAGCCTTGGCCTGCTCGACCATGTCCTGGTAGCCGTTCTTGATGCGCATGCCGCACGCGATACCCTGCACGCAGGCGTTCTTTACCGGAGCGCTGGTGAGCAGCTTGATGCCAGCCGTACCAAGCAGAAAACCGCCACCAACAAGCAGGGTGTTGAACGTGGACTTCTTCATGATGTCTCTCCCTTTTGCCGCATTGGACGCGGCATGGTGCCTCAGCACCCGAGTAAACAAGTTTGCTCGAGCACGCTTTTGAAATATCTCAATTTTATCTAACTATCTAGGTCAGCCATGGCTAACCTTTTGAAAATTAACGATGCGGAGTAACCGATTGTCAATGTGACAAAGGGACTGTCCCTTTGCCCCTTCTTACAACTGCCAGGTAGCTGCTTCCTTTTGCAGCGCCACCATGCGGGCGAATTCTCCACCTGCCGCCTTGAGCTGCGCCGGAGTGCCCTGCTCGGCAACCACACCATCCTTGAGTACAACGATTTTGTCGGCATTTTCCACCGTACGCATACGGTGGGCAATAACGATAACCGTCTTACCTGCAAGCAGACGGGAGAGCGCCTGCTGAACCACGGTCTCGTTCTCCACATCCAAGCTCGCCGTCGCCTCGTCCAACAGCACGATAGGCGCGTCTTTGAGCAGCGCACGGGCGATAGAGATGCGCTGGCGCTCACCGCCGGACAGCTTGGAGCCGTTCTCGCCGATCATGGTGTCATAGCCCTGCGGCATGCGGCTCACAAACTCGTCGCAGTTGGCGGCACGCGCGGCAGCAAGCACTTCCTCATCGGTGGCATCGCGACGACCAAGACGGATGTTTCCCATCACCGTGTCGTCAAAGAGCAGCACGTCTTGGAACACAATGGCGTAGTCGCGCAGCAACACCTCGGGATCCACGCTCGCAACATCCACGCCGCCCACGGTGACCGTGCCTTCGGTGGCGTCCCAAAAGCGCGCGACCAGGCGGCTCACCGTGGACTTACCGGAGCCCGAAGGACCGACCAGTGCCGTGACCTCGCCTTCCTTGGCGGTAAAGCTCACATCGGTAAGAACTTTCTCGCCGGCGCGGCCGTCCTCGCCCGCACCATAGCCAAATGCCACATGATCGAACACCACATCGTGGCCCACGGGCTCAAACTGCTCGCTGCCCCGCGCCACGGGCTCTTCCATGATGGAACGCATGCGCTTGGCCGACGACTCGGCGGCAAACAGCTCGGACATCAGCATCAGCGCCTGATCAAAGGGCGCATAGATGCGGCTCACCATAAGCAGGAAGGCAAACATCATCAAAAAGTCGACCTGGCCGGAGGCGACCATCGCAGCGCCCGTGACCAACGTGGTGGCAATCCCCAGGCGCAGGATGGCAAAGGCGGAGTTGACCAAAAGCCCATTGGCGAGCTCGCCCTTGGTGGTCTCGCGCTCCTCGGCATCGATCACGGCGTTGAGCCCCTCAAGATAATGAGCCTCCTGGTTGGTGGCGCGGATCTCGCGCACGCAGTCGAGCGTCTCCTGGATCGCCTCGGTAACCTTGACCTTCTCGGCACGCACATGGTCGAACACCGGGGTCATGGGGCCGCGTGTCAGATACAGCACGGCAAAGGCCACGGGCACGCTCCAAAACGCCGCGATCGCCAGCTGCCAGCAAAAGAACAGCGACGCCACGAACACAATGGCGCTTGCGATGATGGCACCCCAAAGCTCTCCCAGCACGTGGCTGTAGGCGTGCTCCATGGCCTGGACGTCGCCCATAATGGTCTCGGTTAAATCGGCCAGATCACGACGGCCAAAAAACGACAGCGGCAGCTTGCGTAAGCGCTCGGCAATCTCCATACGCTGCTTGCCGCACTCCTCGTAAAAGATGCAGTAGGTGTAGTAATACTGCTGCCAGTTAGAGGCAAAGAGCAACACGAAAAAGACCAGGAGGCCGCCCACAATCGGCAGGGCATCCGGCAGGTCGGCACCGGTGGCGAGATGTTCGACAAAACCGGCCATGACCAGGAACAATAAGCCCATGCCGGCCATGGTAATGAGATTGGTGAGCGCGGTCCAGAAAATGCCGCGTTTTACGCCGGCGACGCCTTTATCGGATAGGAAGTACTTCTTTTGGAATGAGGCGAACATTTAGGCCTCGCCTCCCTTCGTGACGGCGGCATCCGCGGCAGCAGTGATCTTCCAGCTCGCGGCCAGTTCGTATTCGGCCCACATCTTGGCGTATAGACCCTTTTGGGACAGCAGCTCGGCATGGGTGCCGGCCTCCTGCACGCTGCCCTGGTTGAGCACCACGATTTGGTCTGCGCCCACTACAGTCGAGAGTCGGTGCGCGATCATAATGACCGTGCGACCCGCCGCCAGCTTGCTAAAGGCGCGCTGGATGAGCGCCTCGTTCTCGGGGTCGGCAAACGCCGTGGCCTCATCGAGCACCACGATAGGCGCGTCTTTAAGGATCGCGCGGGCGAGTGCTACGCGCTGCACCTCGCCGCCCGAAAGATATGCCCCTCCAGCACCGAGCATGGTGTTAATACCCTGCGGGAGCTTGGCCACAATGTCGTCGCACTGAGCTGCGGAGAGGGCCGCACGCACTTCGTCGTCAGTGGCCGTGGGCTTGGAGGCACGCACGTTATCGGCAAGTGTTTGCCGGAACAGCTGGTTGGTCTGGAACACAAAGGCGACCTGGTCCATAAGCTCGTGCGGGTCCATGTCGCGAACGTCCACACCGCCTACGAGCACTCGACCCGAAGAAACATCCCAAAAACGCGGGATCAGGCTGGCGCAGGTTGACTTACCGCCGCCCGAGGGACCCACCAGGGCGAGGGTGCTACCCGCGGAAACGTTAAAGCTCACATGGCTAACGGCAGGTGCTTCGGCACCTTCGTACGTAAAGCTCACGTCCTCAAAGCGCACATCGCTACCGGCGGAGTGCTTGGGCTGGGCAGGCACGGAGAGCTGTTTGGAACCCATGACGCTTCGAATACGAGCCAGCGAATCGGCACTCATCTGAGAGGCCTCGCCCACAAACATGAGCTTGGTCATGGCCGTCGGCACCACGGCCGAAAAAATCGCGTAAAACGTGAAGTTGGTCATAAAGCGTGCAAAGTCCGTCTCGCCCGGCGCCAGCAGCAGCGCCACAGGCAAAAGAAATGCCACAAGGCCGTTGAGCGCAGTAAGGTTGAGCACCTGCGGACCCCGGCAAAACGTACCCGCATAGTTTTGCGCCATATCGGCGTATTCGGCGATCGCATCGTGGAACGCCTTAAAGGAGTAGACCGTCTGCTGGAATACCTTGACCACGGGGATGCCGCGTACGTATTCGGTGCCGGTCTTGTTCATCTTGACCAGCGCGCCCATGTAAGCCTTCATAAACTCGGCGCCCTTGCCGCTCATCATGGCGGCCATGGCGCAAAACGAAACGACGACCGAGATTAAGCATGCCGCGCCCAAACGCCAATCGAGGGCAAATAGCAGCACAAGCAGGCCCACGACCATGGCGGTGGCACCGGCGATATCGGGCAGCATGTGCGCGAGCAGCGTCTCGGTGGAGGCGGCACAGCCGTCTACGATACGGCGCAGCTCACCGGTGGCGTGCGCGTCAAAGTAGCCGAGCGGCAGCTTAAGCAGATGCTCGCTCGTAGCCTTGCGGATATTGGATGCGCAGCGAAACGCGGACAGGTGCGTGCACATGAGCCCCACGAAATAGACCACGATGCTTGCCAGGGCAAAACCAACAGCCCACCAACCATACATCGCGATGTCGGCGGCCTCGCTCCAGTTGGGCGCCACGGCAATCAGGTCTCGCGCAACAAGCCAGATGCACACGTACGGGCCAAAGCTCAACAGCTGCGAGAACGCCGAGAGGGCCATGCCCAAATACGTTAGGAATTTACGGTCACCGGCATATGCAAGTAGCTCGCCGATGCCGCCGCCTTCCTTTTTTGATCCCTTTGCCATGAGATTCCTTTCTAACGGCTTGAGAGTTAACCGTAAGAAACTTATCATGGGCGTGTTAGCCAGGGCACACAATTGGGCCAGGCGTGGACGTTTTCGCAAATGAAGGGGACGCTTTTGAAAATGCGGCGGGCAGCAACCGATATAACCGAGCTCTACGCACCGCAGTTTGAGCAGTTTGGCCTGGAGCTTTCCGGCA
>UQYE01000002.1:0-71093 GCA_900545145.1 uncultured Collinsella sp.
CCACGCCCATCTGCACGCTGGCCGCCAACGAGGTGGCAAGCGTTCGCTACGTTGTGTACATGGAAGGCTGCGACGCCAATTGCATAGACGAGGCTCAGGCCCGTGATGTGGTGCTGCAGCTTGCCTTTGCCGCGGCCAAGGCATAAGGGGGCGAGTGGCATGCAAGATAAGAAGCAGATGCAGCTAGACGGCAGCGAGGCAGAGACGGCGCGCGTCAACACGGCGGCAACCGCCGCCTTCGAGCCCACCGAGCCCGCAACCACCACCCGCCACCACACCCGCCGCGCGCGTGCCTACATCGCGCTCGTTATGGTGGCGCTCGCCGCCACCTTGGGCGCCGCGACCTACGCCTGGTTTACCAGCAACATGAAGGTCAACACCAACTCGGTGAGCGTGCGCAGCGACACGTCCAAGCTGGTGCTGGAGCTGGGCGATGCCGATCGCGGCAGCTGGACGCAGCAGGGCGACGTTTCCCTGACTTCCAGCGCGAACGGCGCCGTGACGCTCTACCCGGTCTCGACTTTTGACCTCAACGGTTTTGCTGCCTGCGCGCAAAACAACTCGGCCGGCGATGCCACGGTGTTTGAGCAGGCAAAAGACAACGGATCCGCGTTCTACCACGGCTGGATCAATCTGCGCCCCACCATTACCGGAACGGGCGCCAGCAAAGTAAAGGGTAAGGTCAGCTTGTATCTGGCCGAGTCGTTGGTTCCCCAGGGTGTCGATGCCGAGCTGCTGCGCGCGGCTCGCGTGGGCATAAAGATCTCGAGCGGCAACCAGGTGCTTGCCACCAACATCTTTGAACTCGACGGCTCCGATAGTGGTCGCCGCGCCGAGCACCCGGCGACTGCCCCTGCAAGCCTGGCGGGCTACACCGAGGGCATGCTCCTGGGCTGGCAAAACGGTCAGCTCACCTGCGGCGCCAACGTGACGCAGGACCCGGCCACCTTTACGCTGGACACGAGCGAGGCGGCCGCGCGCCCGCAAAACACGCTTGCCACGCTGGGGCTTGACCAGACCTATCGTTTGGATATCTATTACTACATCGAGGGCACCGATCCCGATAGCGCCGACTACCTGCATCAAGACCCGGGCACCCTGCACCTGGCCCTCTTTGCGACCTTGGACGGTGAGTAGCCATGACGCGTAAGCAACCCGCCGCCAACTGCACGCCCGCCACCGGCAAGCCCGACGCCGCCGCGCCCGCCGACACCGACCTGCGCCGCAAGCTCACCACCACCGTGGTGCTGGTCCTGTTTGCCCTGGTGGCGATAGCCATGGCAACGTTCGCCTGGTTCTCCATCGCCGATAGCGCCAAGACCCGCATGCTCATGATCGACGCCAACGCCGACGGTTCGCTGCGCTTTGACCTGGACGAGCACGCCACCTTCGAAGAGTACGTCCACAGCCTGGGCTTCGACCAGATCTCGGCACGCATCGCCAGCGAAAAGGGCGTGGACATCGACGCATCCAAGCTCAAACCCGTCACTACGAGCGACTACCAGACCTTCACCTTCGAAGACGGCTCCACCGCCGACCCTGCCACCGGCGCCTACCTGGAGTTTACGCTGCACTTTATGAGCAGCACGGACCTGCGCGTTCGCCTGACCGGGCAGGATGGCGACGGCGGCGTGTCCGGCACGCGGTTTAGCTCCGACACGCAGGGCATGGCCAGCGCCATGCGCATGAGCTTTACCGCCGATGGTCGAACGTGGGTCTACAGCCCTAACGGGGGCGGCGGTTCATCTGGCTCGGCCACCGTCTTTGGGCTCGACTCGGGCGAGGCGACCGCGGCCAGCGACATGTTCGACCTGATGACAGAAACGGACAAGCCGGTAACCGTTCGCATATGGCTCGAGGGAACGGACCCAAATTGCACTAATATGCTAAAGGGAGCTAACTATTCGGTTTCGATGCGCTTCGAGGGCATCGAGGAACAGTAGATATGCACGGCGGCCACCGGGCCGCGCACGACCTAGACAGACACGGTAGTAAGGGACATTATGCAATCTGTTAAAAAAGTCGCATCCATCGCGTTGAGCGTTGTCATGTGGATCATCATCCTGGTGGCGGCCCTGTATGCGTTTACCACGCTCGCCACGCGCGAGGACGGCAGCGTCTCTGACATCGCCGGCTTCACCCCGCTCGCCGTGCAGTCCGACTCCATGGCTCCCACGTTTAACAAGGGCGACCTCATCTTCATCAAAAAGTGCGACACCTCCAAGCTCGAGGTGGGCGACATCGTGACGTTCCATACCATCATCGACAACGAGTACGCGCTCAACACGCACCGCATCGCCGCCATCGACGAGGTCAACGGCATGCGCAGCTTTACCACCAAGGGAGATAACAACGACGTGGCCGATACGCACATCATCAGCGACGGCGACATCGTGGGCAAGTACGTGTTTGCGTTGCCGCAGATGGGCAAGGTCATGGACTTCCTGTCCAGCTCCATGGGCTTCCTCATTGTGATTGTGCTGCCCATGCTGTTGTTCTTTATCTACCAGGTGTATCACCTCATCGTGGTGGGCATGAACCTCAAGCGCGCTATGGCCGAGGAGGACCGCCTGGCCGCCGCGGCTGCCATCGTGGACGCCGAGGGCAAGGGTGACACTACCGTCACGGCCGATAACGCCGCCGAGCAGCTTGCCCAGGCCGAGGCCAAGCTCGAGGAAGCTCGTCGTTTAAAGGCCGAGGCCGAGGCGGCGATGAACGCGACCAAGCAGGAGGGTACCGACGGTGAGTGAGTTTCTGGGATTTGCCTGGGAGCTGCTGGCAAAGGTTGTCTACAACGTCGTTGCCGTTGTGAGCTCCATCCTTAACCTGCTGGTGTTTGGCTGGGTTGAGTACTTCAACATCTTTATGACCTACTTCACCACGTTTGACCTGGTGGGCAAGATCGGCGCGGTCATTCTGTTTGCCATGCTCATCGCAGTCCCCGTGCTGATTGTGGCCATTCTGATCCACCACTACCGCATCAACCGTCGCCTGCATCGCGACGACACGTCCAACAAGGCGCTCTATCGCGAGATCGGCCGCCTGAACAAGCAGGTGCTCGACCTCATGGACGAGAAGAACAAACTGCTGGCGCTCAAGGTCAATGCCATGGGCGGCACCAAGCAGATTCCGTACGTGGGCGCCTCGGCCCTGGCCGACGATCATCTGCCCACGGTGGGCAACGTGGTGGGCGCCGCCGCGGGTGCCGGCACGGGCGAGGGTGCCACGGCCGCCGTGGTGTCGGGCAACGCGTCGCTCGCGCTCGATGGCGCGGGCGTCAAGGACGCCGCGGCCGCCATGGCCAAGGCCACCGTCGAGGCCAAGACCCTTGCCGAGGAAAAAGAAATCGCCCAGGCCAATCGCTTCCCCAAGCTGTCCCTGGTGGACCTTAAGTACCGCGACTGGGAATCGCCGGTCTATGACGATGCCATCTCGCTTGAGGACTTTGTCGACAGCTTCCGCGCGTTTGCGTGCAGCCAGATGAAGCTCTACTACACGCCCGAGATCATCCGCCGCTTTGTGGCCGGCATGGCCGCCTCCAAGCTGCTGATCCTGGAGGGCATCTCGGGTACCGGTAAGACGTCGCTGCCCTACAGCTTTAGCCGCTACCTGGACAATCCCGCGACCATCGTTTCGGTACAGCCGAGCTTTCGCGATCGCACCGAGGTGCTGGGCTACTTTAACGAGTTTTCCAAGCGCTTTAACGAGACCGAGTTCCTGCGCGCCGTGTACGAGGCGGGCCTTCGCCAGGACCCGTCCATGATTGTGCTCGACGAGATGAACCTCGCCCGCGTGGAGTACTACTTTGCCGAGATTCTGTCGGTGCTCGAGATGCCCAGCCACGACGAGTGGGTGCTCGACCTGGTGCCCACCCAATGGGCTGCCGACCCCAAGGGCCTGCACGACGGCAAGCTCACCATCCCCGACAGCCTGTGGTTTATCGGCACGGCCAACAACGACGACTCCACCTTTACCATCACGGACAAGGTGTACGACCGTGCGATCCCCATCGAGCTCAACGAGCGCGCCGACGCGTTTGAGTGCGAGCCGCACGAGCGCGTGCACGTGACGGCCGACCACTTGCAGTATCTGTTCCAAAAGGCCAAGGTCGAGTATGTGATCGACGAGGAACTACTCCAGAAGATGCACAAGCTGGACCAGTACCTGCAGACCCGCTTTAAGCTGGCCTTTGGCAACCGTATCATCAAGCAGATGTACGACTTTATCCCCGTGTATGTGGCGTGCGGCGGCACCGAGCTGGGCGGCATGGACTACATCATCGCCCGCAAGGTGCTCAAGAAGTTTGAGTCCATGAACGTGAGCTTTGTGCGCGACGAGATGAAGGGCCTGATCGAGTACATCGAGAAGACCTTTGGCGAGGGCGGCCTGCCCGATTCCGTCATGTACCTGCAGCGGATTCAGAACTTCTACTAATGTCGTAAGCGCGGGGCGATGTGGTGTCGCCCCGTCCCTTTCCGATCGATCCAATCTATGGAGTAACCCATGTCCGAGACCATTCAGGACCTCTATACCAGCTTCTCCGAGCAGATGGAGCCCATCCAGGAGGACAGCCGCTACTTCCGCTATCTGTTTGAGATGGCGCAGGCCTCGGGCACGACAATCGAGCAGCAGCGCGAGGAGCTCGTCAAGGTGGTGGACGAGGAATGGATCAGCATGATCGAGGACTCGCTCGACGCCATCAATACCATTATCGAAAAGCCGCGCCGCTTTATCACCACCGAGGAAGAGGTGGTGCCGGTCTCGCTCGCTAAAAAGATCAGCGCCGACAGCGTCCGTCATCTGAGCCAGAACACGCAGTTTTTGGCGCCGAGTGAGGACGGCGGCGTTCACCCTACGCGCATCCTCAACGTCAATACCGTCGAGACGTACGACCTGTACGAGAACCGCTTTATCTACCATCTGATTCAGCGCCTGCTGACGTTTGTGGACAAGCGCACCGACGTGATCTTTTGGTCGACGGGCAACGAGATCCGCAACCGCTTTAAGATGCATAGCACCATCGACGACGCGTACGAGCAGATTGAGTACAGCGTGGAGATGACGGTCAAAAACCGCCAGAGCTTTGCCGAGAACGACGCCGACAACATGGACGTCTTTATGCGCATCGACCGCGTGCGCCGCCTGGTCATGGCGCTGCGCGGCGCGTCGTTTTGCCAGATTATGAACGGTTGCAGCGCGGTCCGCAGCCCCATTCAGCGCACCAACCTCATCATGAAGGACCCCAACTACCGCAAGTGCTATCAGCTGTGGCAGTTTATGGAGCGCTACGACAAGGTGGGCTACAACATCGACGTGCAGCAGCAGGCGCTGGCGTTCGACGACGAGTACATGGTGCAGATGTACACCAACCTCATCAACAACTACACCGTTTTTAAGAGCCTGACCGACGACGAGCGCAACCTGCAGGAGCTCGAGAGCGTGCACCCCGAGCCGGTGGCGCCCAAGTTTATCAAGGAGATCAAGGAGGTGCAGGTCGATAGCCCCGACCTGCCCGACGTTGAGGTCCGCCGCGTGTTTGTGGAGGAGGTCACGCAGGCCCAGCTCGATGCCGAGCGGGCGCTGGCCGAGGCCCGCGAGCAGATTGAGGAGCTGCAGGGGCAGGTCAAGTCCTGGAAGGTGCAGGCGCACGCGCTGACCGACGAGCGTGACGACCTGGCCGACGAGCTGGACGAGGCCAAGACGCGTGAGCTGGCGTTGATGCAGCGCGCGCAGATTGCCGAGGCGGACGCCGAAGAGCTGCGCGGCTCTCTGGAGGATGTCGAGGCCGGCAAGAAGGCCGCCGAGGAAGCTGCCGCCGAGGCGCGCTCGACCGCCGCAGCCCAGCTTGAGCAGATGCGCGCCGAGACCGATGCCGAGGTCGCGGCTGCTCACGCTGATGCCGATGCGAAGGTTGCCGCCGCCGAGCAGGCCACTGCCGCTCAGGTCGCGCAGGTCAAGAGCGACGCTACTGCGGCCCTGGCCGCCAAGACGGCTGCCGACGCTGCCGAGCTGCAGGCCGCCAAGGACGCCGCCGCGGCAGAGCTTGCCGGCGTGCGTGAGACGTGCGCCAAGGAAGTTGCCGAGCTGCATGCCAAGCTGGACGCCGCTCAGCTGCAAATTGAGGAAATGCAGCTAGCGGCTGAGCGCGATGCCCGCGCCGCGCAGGAGGCGGCAGACGCCGCCGCGGCAGCAGCGGAGCAGGCGCTTGCCGACACCGTCACCGCGGCCGAGGAGAAGGTTTCCGCCGCTCAGCAGGCGGCCGATGCTGCGATCGATGCCGCCCGTGCTGCCGCCGATTCTGCTGTCGAGCAGGCTGCGGTGGACGCCAGCGAGAGGGTCGCCGCAGCCGCTGCCGAGCGCGATGCTGCCACGCGTGCCGCCGAGGAGGCTCGTGCCGACGCCGACGCGCGTGTCGCCGCAGCCGAGCTCGAGGCAGGGGAGCGTATTGAGCAAGAACTCGCCGCCGCCAAGGCCGCGCACGAGCACGAACTCGAGGCCGCCCGCGCGGAGATGCAGCAACGCTTGGACTCGTTGGCGCATGAGCTGGAGCAGGCCGAGCGCAATCGCGAGCGTGCCGAGCGCCGCGCCGAGGGCAACAGCCTGTCGCGCTATCTGCTGGCCCGCTTGCGCGGAGAGGCCGCCGAGGGCGATGTCGCCACGACCGTTGAGGGAGATGAGACCGACGTTTCGGCATCTGACGCCACTGACGTCGAGCCTTCCGCAAAGGACGCCGACAAGTGATGAAACACGTGCTCCGCGTGATCAACGTGCTGGCGACCGTGGTGATTCTTGTCGCCTTTGTGGTGCTGCTGCGCACGGTGTTCACACCCGCCGGCGAGATCCCCACCATCATGGGCTATGGCTTTATGCGTACGCTGACCGGCTCCATGGAGCCGGCGATTCCCGTACACTCGTTTATCGTCGTCGATACCGACAACAGCCAGGTCTACCAGGTGGGCGACATCATCACCTTCCATTCGTCCGATGATGCGCTGGAGGGTTCGCTCAACACGCACCGCATTGTTGCCGTGGAGGCCGCTGCCGACGGCACGCCGGTCTACCGCACCAAGGGCGACGCAAACCCGGTCGAGGACGCCGCACCCGTGCCCGCCGCCGACGTGGTGGGCCGCGTGGTCTTTGTCTCGGCGGGGCTGGGCGTGGTGGTTTCGCTGCTCACCAATCCGCTGCTGTTCTTTCCGCTCATCATCGCGCCGCTGATCGTGCTGCTGGTGCTTGAGATTCGCCATATGGTCAAGACCACGCAAGAGGTGGCGCGCGCCGAGGACGAGGCCGCCCTGCGCGCGGCCATGGAGCAGATTCGCGAAAAACGCCGTCGCGAGCAGGAGGACCAGGACGACGCCGGTGACGAGGGCGATGCCGACGGTGGCCATACCGATGAAAGTGCGGAAGCCGATCCCGGCGCCCCAGGCGATTCCAACCGCTCGGCATAGCTCATCGGTGCCTTTCGTCCCTGCAATTTGGACGCTCGCAGATGCTCCGCATCATCTGCTATTTCATACCAATATTCGTGCTACAGTTTGGACGCTTTATTGCCAATTGATTTCTGGGGAGTGGAATGGAACAGAAGCGCTCGGCGCAGTGTGCACGTGAAAGGGCTTCGGTACCGATGACGGCGGCGTCTGATTTTATCGTGCCCGAGGGGACTGACGAGCTGAGCCGCAGCACCCGCCGCGCATGGCGCGACCGCCTCAACGACGCCCAGGCGCGCAAGATGGCCCTGGGTACGCTCGCCGCGTTTGCCGGCGGTACGTTTTGGGGTTTTTCTGGCACCAGCGCCAGCTACCTCTTTGACGTGTGCCATATCGAGACGTTTTGGCTGATGAGCGTGCGCCAAGTTATCGCTGGCCTGCTCTTTATGTTCGTTGTGCTCAGAAAAGACCGCGACCGCTTGATCGAGCTGTGGACTACCCCCGCCGATCGCAAGTAGCTTATTCTGTTTACGATCTTTGGCCTGCTGTTCAACCAGCTTTGCTATCTGTCAGCCGTGCGCCTGACCAACGCGGGCACCGCGACCGTCTTCCAGTGCCTGCAGCTGGTGGTCGTCATGGGGTATGCCTGCGTCACCGCGCATCGACTGCCGCGCACGCGCGAGGCTCTTGGCATTTTGCTCGCATTGGGCGGAACGTTTTTGATCGCCACGGGCGGCGACCCCAGTACGCTCAACATCTCGCCGATGGGCCTGCTCTCGGGCCTTTTGTGCGCAGTGGGCGGTGCCTGCATAGCAATCATCCCTGCCGGAATCCTCAACAAATACGGTAGCCCGGTCGTCACGGGCTCGGCCATGCTTTCGGCGGGAATCGTGATGAGTATCTTTACCCAGCCGTGGGCGCATATGCCGGCGCTCGGCCCCTCGGGTGTCGGCGCGCTCGCGATATTTATTGTGGTGGGGTCGTTCTTCGCCTATATGTTCTACATGCAGGGCGTTAAGGAGATTGGCTCGGTGCGCGCGAGCCTCCTTGGAACCATGGAGCCGGTTTCGGCCACCATCACCAGCGCCCTTATGCTGGGAACGGTGTTTTTGCCCACCGACCTGGCGGGCTTTGCCATGATTATCGCGATGGTGTTTTTGACGGTGTAGCTGGCGCCAAGACGGAAAAGGCGTTGTGCCACATTTTCGCCAATTGATGTCCGTGTCTGGAGTTTAGCTGTCGATGCTCAAAATGCCATAAACTAGTAACGTTATGGACTTTTTCATTGCGACTCAATTGCGAGGATTTCTTTATGGCTGGTAATCACTTTAAGGGCAGCGATAGCGGCCGTCCTGCAGTTCCGCCGCGTCCGAACGGGGCTGGTAAGGCCGGCACGCCGGGCGGCGCTGGGCAGGGCGGTTCCGGTAAGCGCGTGTCCCCGGGCGAGACGGCGATGTTTACCGCTCTGTACGAGCAGTCTCAAAAGGCAAAAAAGACCGGCCGTGCAAGAGGGAATGTCTTTGCGGGCGGTGCAACCTCCACGTCGCAGCCGAGCGGGGCCCCTTCGATACCTGCGAACAACGCAGGTGCTGCCAACGCCGCGAATACCGCCGGCAACGTTAATGCCGGTAAGGCCGCCAACAATACTCCCTCTGCCGGTGGCGCGGGGCTTACGGGTAACCTTGGCACGATTTACACCGGCGTCTCCGAGACTGGCACGTTCGCCCGCCTGGATGATAGCGGTGCCCAGTTTGCGGGCTCGGGTTCCAAGGAAGATTATTACGATTTTGGCTTGAACTACGGTAGCGACGCTTCGTCGAGTTCGACCTCTGACGGTCTGGTCCGTCATCGCCATCGCAAGGGCGAGCGCAAAAAGCGTCACACTGGCGCCATTATTGCCGCTGTAGTCGCGGTGCTTCTCGTTGCGCTTGGCGCAAGTGGCTTTATGCTGCTTAACTCGGCAAAGACCGTAAAGAGCGAAGCGAAGGAGGCTGTCGAGATCGTCGGTGGCCTTAAGGACAAGGTCACGTCGGGCGATTTTTCGACGCTGCCTGACGACGCGAAGAAGATCGATGGGCTCTGCGATAGCATGAAGGCGGAGACCTCGAGCCCGCTGTGGACGGTGGCTTCGTTTATCCCGGTGTATGGCAGCGACATCAGTGCGGCCCGCACCATGATTGATGCCCTGTCCGATGTCTCGAGCAACGCGCTGGTTCCCATGGCCGACAACCTTTCGCAGGCCACGCCCGGCAAGCTGTTCCAGGACGGCATGATTAACGTGTCCGCGCTGCAGGCGGTCGCCGATTCGCTTTCCAGCAGCTCGAAGGTATTCAAGAGCGCCAACGAGAAGATCCAGGGTATTGGCGATACTCATATTTCCCAAGTGACCGAGCTGGTCGATAAGGCCAAGGACGGCTTTGCCACCCTCAACGGCGCGGTTGACGCGGCGGAGAAGGTCGCCCCCGTCCTTCCCCAGATGCTCGGTGCCAACGGCCAGACGCGCAACTACCTTGTGTACGCCATGAACAACGTCGAGATTCGTGCTTGCGGCGGCTTTGGCGGTTCGCAGGGCCTGATTTCGGTCACCGACGGCCAGATGTCGATTGGCGAGTTTGTTCCATGTATTGCGCTTGGCAAAGACGAGGCGGTTGAGAGCGTCGACGAAGAGGACGAGGCACTGTTTGGCGACCACAGTAACCTGTACAACTCTGGTAACGCGTATTCGCCCGATTGGCCCCGCAACTCGCAGCGTGTCGCCGCGCTGTGGAAGTCCCAGTATGGGCAGGACGTTGACGGCGTCGTGGGTATCGACCCGGTGTTCCTGCAGTATCTGCTGGGCCTCGTCGGTAATGTCTCGCTGCCCGACGGAACGGTTGTCGACGGCACCAACGCCGCAAAGGTCCTCATGCACGATGTGTACTGGAACTATCCGGTCGAGGAGTCGGACGGCATCTTTGCATCCGTCGCCAGCGCTGCCTTCGACAAGATTCTCGGTGGCATCGGCGACGTCGACGTTACAAAGCTTGTCGGTGCATTCGAGCGCGGTGCCGAAGAGGGTCGTCTGATTGCTTGGATGAGAAACGATGATGAGCAGAATGCCATCAAAGAGACGGGCATTGACGCTTCGCTGCCCGATCCGGATGATCCGAGTGCCGATCCCGTTGCCGGCGTTTACTTTAACAACCTGAGCTTCTCCAAGCTCGACTGGTACCTGAATGCCGATACGCAGATTGGCCAGGGCGTCAAGAACGGTGACGGCACGTGCTCGTATCGCATCACCGTTACCCTGACGAACATCATGACGCAGGAGGAGGCTGGCAAGCTGCCCAACTACGTTGCGGCGAGCGCACCCGATGCCGCGCGTGACGACGAACGCCTGAATGTCTCGTTGTTTGCACCGACGGGCGGCAACATTACTGATCTGACCGTCGAGGGCACCCAGTTTGGTCTTGGCGCCGCTACGTGGCATGGAATCCCCTTCTATTCGGGCACCGTTGACCTGCATGCTGGCGAGACGACGACGATCACGTATACGCTGACCACGTCGGCCGAGGCGGGGGACAAGCCGCTTACGCTGCGCCAGACTCCTACATGCCAGGCGGCTCGCGACAGCGCGGCGGCGTAGGGTTTTTCTGGTAGCGCAGATAATCGAGTACCATTTTGGGGCGGACAGACAATCTGTTCGCCCCTATTTTGTAAGGAGAGCGCATGAAGTACTTTGGCACCGACGGCTTTCGCGGTGAGGCCAACGTTGGGCTGACGGTAGAGCACGCTTATAAGATTGGCCGTTTTGTGGGCTGGTATTACGGCGCCAACCGCGAGCGCAAGGCGCGCGTGATCGTGGGCAAGGACACCCGTCGCTCGAGCTATATGTTCGAGGCGGCGCTGGTGAGCGGCCTGGTCGCGAGCGGTGCGGACGCCTATATGCTGCACGTGATCCCCACGCCGGGCGTAGCGCATCAGACCGTGGAAGGCTGCTTCGATTGCGGCATCATGATCAGCGCGAGCCACAACCCGTTTTGCGATAACGGCATTAAGCTCGTCAATAGCGACGGTTTTAAGATGGACGAGGACGTACTGGAGCTCATCGAAGACTACATCGATGGCAAGAGCGAGGTACCGCTGGCCACGGGCAACCACATCGGCGCCACGGTGGACTACATGCAGGGTCGCAACCGCTATATTGCCTCGCTCATTGCAAGTGCGAACTTTTCGCTGCAGGGCGTTAAGATCGGTCTCGACTGCGCCAACGGCTCGGCTTCCTCGGTGGCCAAGCCGGTGTTTGACGCGCTCGGTGCCGACGTGCGCGTGATCAACGCCGCGCCCGATGGCTTTAACATCAACGTCGACTGCGGCTCCACGCATATGGAGCGCCTGCAGCGCCACGTGGTGGAGCAGGGCCTGGACGTGGGCTTTGCCTATGACGGCGATGCCGATCGCTGCTTGGCCGTTGACGAGCGCGGTCGCGTGGTAGACGGCGACCAGATCCTGTACGTGTGTGGCGTGTATCTGAACAAGCACGGTCGCCTTTCGGGCGGTACCGTGGTGCCGACGATCGCCAGCAACTTTGGTCTGGTCAAGTCGCTGGAGCTTGCCGGACTGAGCGCCGTGACCAGCGGCGTGGGCGACCGTCACGTGTATGCCAAGATGCGCGAGGGCGGCTACAGCCTGGGCGGCGAGCAGACGGGCCATACGATCTTTGGCGATATCGAGCGCACGGGCGACGGCATTATGACCTCGCTGCGCGTGATGGAAGTGATTCGCGCCGAGCGCGAGACGCTCTCGCAGCTCACGGCACCGTGCAAGCTGCTGCCGCAGGCGCAGGTCGCCGTGCGCGTGGCGGACAAGGACGCCGCGCTGGGCAACATGGGTGTGCAGGCCGCCATCGCCGAGGCCGAGGCATCGCTGGTGGGCGAAGGACGCGTGCTCGTGCGCAAGAGCGGAACCGAGTCGGTGATTCGCGTTTTGGCTGAAGCCCCCGACCAAGCAGCTGCCGACACCGCCATGAAGCGCATCGCCAACGCACTCGAGGCCTTGTAGTTACGCGGTTTTACCAAACCGCGTAACTGCTCGACGCTGCAAACGGCCCCAAGTGCCGGGTCTCTGGCTTAGATGAAAAAGGGGCGCCGCGGAACCAACCCGCGGCGCCCCCTTTGCGTTGGCGTGTCGCCTAAGCTTTACAGCTGATACAGCGTGGTGAACTTGTCCTGCAGGTAGCTGCAGTAGTAGCGGGCGTCAAAGGCCATGCCGCACGCGCCCTTGATGAGCTCCGGCGCGTCCTTGGCGCGGCCCCACTGCCAAATGTGCCCGCCGAGCCAGGCGCGGACGGGTGCCAAGTCGCCGCTCGCGCAGGCGCCGTTGAGGTCGACACCGTCGCGGCACATGGCCGGCACAAACATGGCATCGTAGGCGCTGCCCAGCGCATAGGTGGGGAAGTAGCCAAACGAGCCGCCGCTCCAGTGCGTATCCTGCAGGCAGCCGTGCGTGTCGTCGGGAACGGGAATGCCCAGGTACTCGTTCATAAAGCGGTTCCAAAGCGCGGGGATGTCCTTGGCCGTGGCCTCGCCGGCAAACAGCATGCGCTCGATCTGGTAGCGCACCATAATATGCAGCGGGTAGGTGAGCTCGTCGGCCTCGGTGCGGATCAGCGACGGCTGAGCGATGTTCACGGCGTGGTAGAGCGTGTCCTCGTCGACGTCGCCGTAGACCTCGGGTGCGTGGCGGCGCAGCACCTCGAGCAGCGGTCCCATAAAGGCGCGGCTGCGACCCACGGTGTTCTCGAAGAAGCGGCTCTGGCTCTCGTGGATGCCCATGGAGGTGCCACCCTCAAGACAGGTGCGCGCATAGGCAGGATTGACGCCCAGCTCATACATGGCGTGTCCCGCCTCGTGGATGATGCTGTAGACGTTGGAGATGCAGTCGTCCTCGTAGATGTGCGTGGCGATGCGCGCGTCGCCCACCGAGAAGCCCTCGCTAAACGGGTGCTCGGTAAAGGCAAGCGTGGTGTCGTCCAGGTTCAGGCCGACAAGCTTCATCAAGTCGAAGCTCATGGCGCGCTGGGCAGCCTCGGGCACGTGGGCGTGCAAAAAGTCGGCAGCCGGCTGCTGGCCGCGCTCGCCGATGGCGTGCACGAGCGGCACGACCGTGGCCTTGACCTCATCGCAAAACGCATCGAAGCTCTTGGCGGAAAGCCCGCGCTCGTACTGGTCGAGCCAAACATCGTACGGATCGCGCTTGGGATCCATGAGCTCGGCCTGATATTTGAGCTTGTCGACAATCTTATCCACATAGGGCTCAAAGCTCGCCCAGTCGTTGGCCGCCTTGGCCTTGTGCCACACGGCATCGGCCTCGCAGGTGAGCCTGGTCCAGGCCTCGGCCTCCTCGGTGGGAATGACGCTCGCCTCGCGCTGGTCGCGGCCGAGCACGCGGATCTCGTTGAGCAGTTGCGGGTCGTCGATCTTGCCGCCGGCGACCGTCTCGCGTGCCAGCGAGTGCACAAGCTCGACAGACTTTTTGCTGGTCAGGAGCTTGTGATGCTCGCCGGCAAGGGTGCCCATGGCGTCGGCACGCGCTGCGGCGCCGTTGGCGGGGGCAATGGTGGCGCCGTCGAACTCGGCAATCTTGAGCAGATACTCGCGGGTCCACAGCTTGCCCTCCAGCTTGCGGAACTTCTTGACGGCCTTATCGATCTTCATGCCCTTGGACGCCTTGCCCACGGCGGCCTCGGCCTTCTTATCGTGCTTCTTTCCCATGCCATATCCTTAATCTCGCAGGTCGAGCGCCGTAGGTGGGCGCACGGCCAGTTTGCATACCTATCCGCCTTGTACCCAGCACGAACAAAACGGAACGCGGCGATACGCCCACACAATGTGGTATCCTATAGCCCAATGCGTTGACGGAGAGGGTTTTGCCCGCCGCGTCGCCGGCAAGAGAGGGAAGGTCATGGGCTGCAAGCCTTCCTGCGGTGGCAAGGGCCAAGCGTTCACTCCCGAGCAGCGACCTCAACGGGCGCGCGGCTAGCGGCGGCGAAGCCCCAGTAGGGAAGCCGTGAGCCTCGCGATAAGGGGCGCAGAGTGGGCACGGCGGGCCAGACATCCGCCGGGTCAAACAAGGTGGTACCGCGGAATTCAACCGTCCTTGGGCAATGCACATGCCCGAGGACGGTTTTTTGTTACCGAACCGGGCCGCGTTTTCGCAACGCCGGGCGGCGGCAGTCGTCCCGGCGAGCGGGGAGCGCGAGAGACGAAAGGGAAGACATGAGTCTGATTGATGATCTGGTCAAACTCGAGGAAGAGGCCAAGGAGCTCGTCGCAGGCGCCGACGACGCCGCCAAGCTCGAGGCTGCGCGCGTCGAGCTGCTCGGCCGCAAGGGCCGCATCACCGGCCTGATGCGCATGATGGGCAAGCTTGCCCCCGAGGATCGCCCCGTCATGGGCAAGCGCGCCAACGAGATGCGCCAGCTGATCGAGGGCATGCTCGATGAGCGCACCACCGAGATGAAGGCCGCCGCCCTCAAGCACGCACTCGAGCACGAGGCCGTCGACATCACGCTGCCGGGCATCCGTCCGCAGATTGGTCACCAGCACCTGATCAAGCAGATCATCGAGGAGGCCGAGGACATCTTCTGCGGCATCGGCTACACCGTCGAGTCCGGCCCCATGGTCGACACCTCCTACTACAACTTCACCGCGCTCAACGCCCCCATGGATCACCCGAGCCGCTCGGCCCGCGATACCTTCTACGTGGTCGACAACAACCCCGGCAGCGTCGCGCACCCCGAGGCCCACGCCCATGGCGAGTCCGACGTGCTGCTGCGCACCCAGACCTCGGGCGTGCAGATCCACACCATGGAGTCGCAAAAGCCGCCCATCTACATGATCTGCCCGGGCACCGTTTACCGTCCCGATACAGCCGACGCTTGCCACCTGCCGCAGTTCAACCAGATCGAGGGCCTGGTCGTCGACGAGGGCATCACCTTTGGCGATCTTAAGGGCACGCTCGACTACTTTGTTAAGTGCATGTTTGGCGAGGATCGCAAGACGCGTTACCGCCCGCACTTCTTCCCCTTCACCGAGCCCAGCTGCGAGGTGGACGTGAGCTGCCACGTCTGCGGCGGCAAGGGCTGCAACTTCTGCAAGCACAGCGGCTGGATCGAGATCCTGGGCTGCGGCATGGTCGACCCCAACGTTCTTATCAACTGTGGCATCGACCCCGAGAAGTATACCGGCTTCGCCTTTGGCATTGGCGCCGAGCGCGTCGCGGCCCTGCGCTACGACCTGCCCGACCTCAGAACGCTCATGACAGGCGATATGCGCTTCTTGAACCAATTTTAAGTTGACCTGTCCCGGCGGCTTCCCGAGCCACCGCACCTTGCCTTTCAATCGTCGGTTGCGTACCTAAGTACGCGGCCCTCCTCTTTCAAGGCAATCTGCGGCACCTCGGAAACCCGTCTCCGTAGCTGGAGTTTTCCGTCTGTTTATTGCAGGCGTTACAGATGAAAGGAGACCAGTTAGATGCGCGTTTCTTACGACTGGCTCAAGACCATGATCGATATTCCGGAGGATCCCAAGACCCTTTCGGACGAATATATCCGTACCGGCACCGAGGTCGAGGCGATCGATACCGTGGGCGAGTCCTTCGACCACGTGGTGACCGCCAAGGTACTCACCAAGACCCCGCACCCCGATAGCGACCACATGTATGTGTGCTCGGTCGACGTGGGCGACAAGAACCTCGACGCTGACGGCAACCCCGCTCCGCTGCAGATCGTCTGCGGCGCGCAGAACTTTGAGGCCGGCGACCACATCGTCACGGCCATGATCGGCGCTGTCCTGCCCGGCGACGTCAAGATCAAGAAGAGCAAGCTTCGCGGCGTCGTGTCCATGGGCATGAACTGCTCTGCGCGCGAGCTCGGCTTGGGTGGCGACCACTCCGGCATCATGATTCTGCCCGAGGACACGCCCTGCGGTATGCCGTTTGCCGAGTACGTGGGCTCGAGTGATACTGTGCTCGACTGCGAGATCACGCCCAACCGTCCCGATTGCCTGTCCATGATCGGCATGGCCCGCGAGACCGGCGCCATTTTCGATCGCGATTTCCACGTTGAGCTGCCCACCATCAAGGCGGAGACTGGCCGCGCGACCGACGACGAGCTTTCCGTCGAGATTGCCGACGAGGGCCTGTGCGACCGCTATGTCGCCCGCATCGTGCGCAACGTGAAGGTCGGCCCGTCGCCCGACTGGATGGTCAAGCGCCTCAGCGCCCTGGGCGTGCGTCCGCACAACAACATCGTCGACATCACCAACTACGTGATGATGCTCACCGGTCAGCCGCTGCACGCCTTTGACCTGGACACCTTTGCCGAGCGCGATGGCCACCGTCGCGTGGTGGTTCGCGCCGCCCAGCAGGATGAGAAATTCACGACGCTCGATGGCGAAGAGCGCGTGCTCGACGCCGGCATGGGCCTTATCACCGACGGCGAGCGCCCCGTGGCGTTGGCCGGCGTTATGGGCGGCATGGATTCCGAGATCGAGGACGACACCGTCGACGTGATGGTCGAGAGCGCTTGCTTCAACGCCGGTCGCACCTCGCACACCAGCCGTGACCTGTCGCTGATCTCCGACGCCTCCATTCGCTTTGAGCGCCAGGTTGACGAGACTGGCTGCGTGGATGTCGCCAACGTTACCTGCGCGCTCATCGAGGAGATCGCCGGCGGCGAGGTTGCTCCCGGCTATGTCGATGTTTTCCCCGCGCCCAAGACCATCGACAGCATCAAGCTGCGCCTGGCCCGCGTGCATGCCATCTGCGGTGCCGACATCGAGCCCGACTTTATCGAGCGCTCGCTCACCCGCTTGGGTTGCACCGTCGAGCGCGACGGCGAGGACTTTATGGTTACCCCGCCGAGCTTCCGTCCCGACCTGCCGCGCGAGATCGATCTGATCGAGGAAGTCCTGCGCCTGTGGGGCATGGGTCGCGTGACGGCGACCATCCCGGCTGCCAAGAACCACATCGGCGGCCTGACCCGCGAGCAGAAGCTCACCCGCAAGGTCGGCGAGATCCTGCGCGCCTGCGGCCTCAACGAGACCACGACCTTTGGCTTTGCCGCCCCGGGCGACCTGGAGAAGATCGGCATGGCCACCGAGGGCCGCGGCTGCCCCGTGGTGCTCATGAATCCGCTGGTAGCTGAGCAGACCGAGATGCGTCGTTCGCTGCTGCCGGGCCTGCTGCAGTCCGTTGCCTACAACGAGGCCCACGGCACGGCCAACGTGCACCTGTACGAGGTCGGCAACCTGTTCCACGGTCGCGAGAACGCCAGCCTGCCCAAGGAGACCAAGTCCGTGGCGGGTGTGCTCTCGGGCCAGTGGAGCGAGCAGTCCTGGAACATGAAGTACCGCAAGCTGCGCTTCTTCTTTGGCAAGGGCATTGTCGAGGAGCTGCTCGCCCAGCTGCGCATCGAGAAGGTTCGCTTCCGTCCCGTCGAGGGCGAGGGCTACGCTTTCTTGCAGCCGGGTCGTGCGGCCGAGGTTCTGTCCGGCGGAACCGTGCTGGGCTGGGTCGGCGAGATTCACCCCGAGGCGCGCGAGGCGATGGGCATCGATGAGGTCGTCGTTGCCTTTGAGCTCGATTTGGACAAGCTGATCAAGGGCGCCCGCAACCAGGAGAACTATCGCGAGTTCTCGCAGTACCCGGCTGTTGAGCATGACCTTGCCATTGTGGTCGACAACACTGTGACCTGCGAGGATCTTGAGCGTCGCATTACCAGTGCCGGCGGCAAGCTGCTCGAGGGCGTGCGCCTGTTCGATGTCTACCGCGATCCGGTCCGCATCGGTGCGGGCAAGAAGTCCATGGCCTTTGCGCTCACGTATCGCTCGGACGACCACACGCTTACCAGCGAAGAGGTCGAGAAGGCGCACCAGAAGATCGTCACCAAGGTGTGCAAGGGCGTAAACGGCGAGGTCCGCGGCTAGGGCTTGCGATGGGGGGCGTAGGGCCTGATGGCGGTTGCTGCGGAGCTTTGCGCGACCGCGGTGTTCGGAATAAGGCATCGCTGACCCTGCATATATGACACGCGCATTACAAAACGGCGTGCTGCTTTTGTGGCGGCGCGCCGTTTTGCTATCATAGCCTGCGGCGTGTTACGAATCATCTAGCTCGTAACACTGATGAAATGTTTCAGGCGGCGCTGCAATCCCATGCGCCGGCAACCGGGAGGCGTATATGCACATTCCAGATAACTACCTGTCCCCGCAGACCGATGCCGTCATGGCGGTGGCGATGGTTCCCGTTTGGGTTCACTGCATTAAGAAGGTGCGCGCCACGCTCGATCGCGAGCACATGGCCTTTCTGGGTATTTGCGCCGCATTCTCCTTCTTGCTCATGATGTTCAACGTGCCGCTGCCCGGCGGCACCACTGGTCACGCCGTCGGCGGCGCACTCATCGCGCTGCTGCTGGGCCCCGAGGCCGCGGCTATCGCTGTCTCGGTCGCTCTGGCGCTGCAGGCGCTGCTGTTTGGCGACGGCGGCGTTCTGTCCTTTGGCGCCAACTGCTTTAACATGGCCTTTGTGCTGCCGTTTACCGCTGCTATCGTGTTCCGTGCGCTCAACAGCCGTCTGCACGACAAGAGCTGGGGCACCTCGGTTTCGGCCATCGTGAGCGGCTGGGTCGGCCTGTGCCTGGCGGCCCTGTGCGCGGCAATCGAGTTTGGTATTCAGCCGATGCTCTTCACCAACGCTTCGGGCGCTCCGCTGTACTGCCCCTTCCCGCTGTCCGTGGCTATTCCTGCCATGTTGATCCCGCATATGCTGGTTGCCGGCGTGGTCGAGGGCGTGGCGACGGCCGCCATCTATGGTTTCATTAAGAAGACGGCGCCGAGCGTTATCGTCGGGCCCGAGGCCGTCGATGGCCAGCTTGCTGCCGAGAGCGCTGCCGCTAAGAAGACCTCGCTGGTCCCCACGCTCATCCTGGTCGCCGTGCTTGTTGTGGCCACGCCGCTGGGCCTGCTGGCCACGGGTGACGCATGGGGCGAGTGGGACGCCGAGGGCGCCGCGACTGCCGTTCAGGAGGCTGGCGACGACAGCCTGCAGGCTTCGGTCGGCCTCGATACCCCGACCTTTGCCGATGCCCTGCCCACGGTCGATTATCTGCAGGCCTATTCCGAGGAGCAGGGTCTTGGCTTTGCCGGCCAGGCTGCGATGTATATTCTTTCGGGCGTGATTGGCGTGGCGGTGCTGACCATCGCATTTCGCCTGGTCTCGCTGACGGTCAAGGAAAGCGGTGCTCATGGCAATAGCCGAGCTGCCTAGCTGGCTTGCGGTCGAGCAGCGATACGAGCCCGCGGGGGCTCGGCATCGTGTGATGCAAAAGAATGTCCTACACCTGGCGAGCCTGCTTGAGCGGGTTCGCCTGGGTGGAGGCGCGCACGAGGGCGGGTCGATGGTCGACCGCGCCCTTTCTTGCGTTTCGGCTCCGGTGCGCCTGGTAGGGATGTTCCTCTGCGTTCTGTGCGTGTGCCTGACACAGAGCCCGCTTTACCTCATGTTGATGGCGGCTATCGCGCTGGTGCTCGTTGCCGTGCGCCCCGTACGCGGGCTGCGGGCAACCTTTGTGCCGGCACTTGGCGCTGCGGGGCTCGCGGTGGTTTTGGCACTACCTGCCCTGCTGCTGGGCGCGTCTGCCACGGGCGCCATGCTCAAGATTGCGCTCAAGACGTTCATTAATGTGTCGCTTGTGCTGGGCGTTTCATGGACGCTTACCTGGAGCCGCATGTCGTCGGCGCTCAAAATGTTGCACCTGCCCGACGAGGTCATCTTTACTTTCGATATGGCGCTCAAGCATATCGAGGTGCTGGGACGCACGGCGCACGATCTGTGCGAATCGGTCATGCTGCGCAGCGTGGGTCGTGCGCCTGCGGGTTTTTCGCGCACCGACTCGCTGGCGGGTATCATGGGCATGACGTTTATCAAGGCGATGGAATGTAGCCACGCGATGGACGAGGCTATGCTTTGCCGCGGCTTTGCCGGTGCGTATCCGGCGCCCGTGCGCGCCGGGTTTGGCTGGCGCGATGCGGTCTATGCGGCCGGCGTGGCACTGCTGGCAGTGTTGTGCGCCGTGCTGTAGGCGCTGCTGGTTCTTGCTGGGGATGCAAATAGGGAAGGGCGACGTTTTGGCAAACGATACGAATGGCGTGATGGGCGCGAGCGGTGCTACTGGCGCCAAGAGCGTGCCGCTCATCGAGTTTCGCGACGTGGTGTTCTCCTATGCGGGGCATACGGTTGTCGATGGTGTGTCGCTGCAGGTCGATCGTGGTGAACTCGTTGCCCTGCTTGGTCCTAACGGTTGTGGCAAGACGACGATCATGCGCCTTATTAACGGCCTTGAGCTCACGGACGCGGGTGCGTACCTGTTCGATGGGCGCGTGGTCGATGCGGCATATCTCAAGGATTCCGCAGCCGCTCAGCGTTTTCATCAGCGCGTGGGCTTTGTGTTCCAGAATGCCGACGCCCAGCTGTTCTGTGCCACGGTGGGCGAGGAAGTTGCTTTTGGTCCCGCGCAGATGGGGCTGCCGACAGACGAGCTCGAGCGCCGCGTCCGCGATGCCATGGAGCTGTTCCAGGTTGCCGATCTGGTCGATGCCTCGCCCTATCAGCTTTCGGGCGGGCAAAAGAAGCGCGTTGCGCTGGCGGCAGTCGTATCGATGAACCCCGATATCCTAGTGCTCGATGAGCCCACCAACGGGCTCGATGAGGACTCGTGCGACATCGTAGTCAACTTTTTGCTGGCCTACGTTGCTGCCGGTAAGACGGTTTTGATGAGTACGCACCATCAAGATTTGGTGCGCCGCTTGGGGGCCCGTGCCATCTATATCGATCGATATCACCATGTGGTCGAGGCGCCTTCGCCGTCGTATGGAACCGAGAGCGGTGCTGCGGAATAGTTGCTGCGTAGAGGATGCGTAGCCGCCCGCGCGGCTTTGCCGTGATGGTATAGTTATCCAGGTTTTTTATGGGGGTGGCTATGCCAAGCTGGAACATTCATATCGCTCAAACGGAGCGCTTGCTGACACGTGCTAGCGTGCTTGCCGATAGCGTGCGCGACCGCAATGCTTTTTTGTTTGGCTGCGTGGTTCCGGACATCTTTGTGGGCTACATGGTTCCCGGCATTGCCGATCCCATCCCGTACCGCATCACGCACTTTGCTAAGCCCGAGCCTATCCCCAAACCACGCGAGCACGAGTTCTGGGATACCTATGTGACGCCGCTGCTTAAAAGTTCGCCCACCGGTGCGCCAGCCGCGGCGACCTCGATTATCGAGGAGCGCGAGCGACTGAACCGCGTGCACTATCCCCAGCGCTACAAGGATGCCGAGCCGGTTGCCGGTCCCGGCGCCTGTGAGTTCTCGCTTGCGTCCGAAGATGTGGCGCAGTCGCTGCTCGATTTAACGCTGGGCGTCTGGTCGCATCTGGTGGCCGACACGGTATGGAACACGCGTGTGAACCAGTATCTGGAAGCACGCGGCGGCAAGCCGTGCGAGGAATTCCGCATTAAAAAGCAGGGCGATTTTGACTGGTTTGGCAAGACGCTGGGCATCGTTTCCATTCCGCGTGCGACCGATCGCCTCTATACCGCTGCGACGCGTTTTGGGCAGTATCCCATCCATAAAGAATATGTGCTCAAGACTATCGGCGTCATGCACGAGATTGTACGCGAAAACCCCGGCGAGCCCGATCATCCGCCGTATCGCCTGCTAACCGAGGAGTTTTTCGATGCAACGTTTACCGAGGTCATCGAGCTGACCGAGGTGGGCTTTGCGACTCGCGTTGCCGCTTCTGACGTTCCCGCAGTCCCCCTGATCGCTAGCTGCTAGCCGGCCGGCTTAACGGTGAACAGTTCATCCCAATTGACCAACAGCTCCCGTCGCAGGGCATCTTCGGTGGTACGCTCGGCATCGGAAAGGTTCGCGACTGAACACAAAACGATGAAGCGGCATACGAAGAAGGTTTAAAAAAGGGCCCGGAAGGCGAAGCCTTCCGGGCCCTTTGCAATGCAAACATGCTTGCAAGTACGACTTAACGCACCTGAGCGACGTAAGCGACGTTGGTCGAGGAGACCTTGTCCTCGAGCTGGACGCTCATGCGGGGATCGCCGGCGGTAGCGACGGTCAAATCGCCAGCCTCGACGTAGCCGAGCTCCTTAGCGGTCTCGATCGCCTTGACGATCGTGCCGTTGACGGTGCCCTGGGTAATCTCGGCCTGATGCGGGATAACGCCCCAGTACATGATCATCTGCTGGACGGCCCACTCGTGGCGGGAGAACGCGCAGATCGGCATGTTGGGACGGAAGTGCGAGATCAGGCGAGCGGTACGACCGGTGGTCGTCGGCACGGTGATGCACTTGGCGCCAACGGTGGTAGCCATGTTCACAGCGGACATACCCACAACGTTGTTGACGACGCGGGTGCCGTGAGCATCGGCCGGAACCTCGAGCGGAGCGTGGGCCGGGAGGTACTTCTCGGTCTCGAGAGCAATGCTGGCCTGCATCTTGACGGCCTCGACCGGGTACTTACCGGCAGCGGACTCGCCAGAGAGCATAACGGCGTCGGTGCCGTCGTAGATGGCGTTAGCAACGTCGGCAACCTCGGCGCGCGTCGGGCGCGGGTTCTGCTGCATGGAGTCGAGCATCTGCGTAGCAGTGATGACGGGCTTGTAGGCCGCGTTGCACTTGGCGATGATCTCCTTCTGGATGTGGGGAACGAGCTCGGGCTTGATCTCGATGCCCAGGTCGCCACGGGCGACCATGATGCCGTCGGAAGCCTCGAGGATCTCGTCGAAGTTCTCGACGCCCAGGGCGCACTCGATCTTCGGGAAGATCGTCACGTGCTCGCCGCCGTTCTCGCGGCAAAGCTTGCGGATGCCACGGACGGACTCGCCGTCACGGATGAAGGAAGCGGCGATGTAGTCGATGTTCTCGGTCAGGCCAAAGAGGATGTCCTGACGATCGCGCTCGGTGATGGCGGGCAGCGAGATGTTGACGTTGGGCATGTTGACGCCCTTGCGCTCGCCGATCAGGCCGTCATTCTTGACGACGCAGGTCATGTCCTGGCCGTCGACGGACTCGACCTCGAGGGCAACCAGGCCGTCATCGATCAGGATGAGGGAGCCCTTCTCGACCTCGGAGGGCAGAGCCAGGTAGTCGAGGGAGATGTGCTCAGCGGTGCCGTGGAAATCCTCGGACGTAGGCTGAGCGGTGACGACGATCTTATCGCCGGTCTTGACGGCAACCTTCTTGCCGTCGACCAGAAGGCCGGTGCGGACCTCGGGGCCCTTGGTGTCGAGCAGGATGCCGACGGGCAGACCGAGCTCCTTGGAAATACGGCGGACGCGCTCGATGCGACCGTGGTGCTCGTCGTAGGAGCCGTGCGAGAAGTTAAAACGGGCGACGTTCATGCCCGCCTTGATCATCTCGCGGATGGTCTCGTCGCTATCGCAGGCGGGACCCATGGTGCATACAATCTTAGTGCGCTTGTACATTCAGACCTCCATCTGACATCGTCTTGCGCTGATAGATAAACCATAAGAAATAAAACCGTGTTGATTATAACGAAATGCTGACCGAATACCCCATAAAATCGACCGTATGCCGAATTAGAAGTTCATTTTTTGCGGGATAAACGGTATATGAAAAAATTTACCAACCGCTCTAACCGCTGCTATCTGGGCGATATGTCAGTTTGGCGATGTGCCGAAGAAAAAACGTTTTACCAATGTTGAGCATCACACGGTCTGCACCGTTGCGTGCGGACCATATTTCCAAACCGATTGTTTTGGCTAGACGCGTCGCTTTGGGGTACCATAGCTCCACTATCAACTGCCGCTCAGCACGGCAGCCTTGATGAGCCCTTGCCCTTCTCCTGGGAATTATGATCGGGCATCAATCTGCTGAGTGGCCCGAATCCCAGGAGGGGACTCTATATGCAAAAGGAATACCTGTCCGCCGCGGCGGAGGTGCTCAGCGACCAAGGTGTCGATGAGAACCTCGGCCTGAGCAACGACGAGGCGTCTTCGCGCCTCGCCAAGACAGGCCCTAACAAGCTCGAGGAAGCTGAGAAGACGCCGCTGTGGAGGCGTTTCTTTGAACAGATGGCTGACCCTATGGTCATCATGCTGATCGTTGCCGCCGTCATCAGTGCGCTCACGGGCATGGTCAAGGGCGAGCCCGACTTTGCCGATGTTGCCATCATCATGTTCGTCGTTATCGTCAACTCGGTGCTGGGCGTGGTCCAGGAAGCCAAGAGCGAGGAGGCCCTCGAGGCCCTGCAGGAGATGAGTGCGGCGCAGTCCAAGGTGCTACGCGACGGCAAGCTCGTGCACCTGCCGAGCGCCGAGCTCGTGCCCGGCGACGTGATCATGCTCGAGGCGGGCGACTCCGTCCCGGCCGACTGCCGCGTGCTCGAGAGCGCCACGATGAAGATCGAAGAGGCCGCGCTCACCGGCGAGTCCGTGCCCGTCGAGAAGCATGCCAACGTGATCGAGCTCGCCGCCGGCACCGACGACGTGCCGCTCGGCGACCGTAAGAACATGTGCTATATGGGCTCCACCGTCGTGTACGGCCGTGGTCGCGCCGTCGTGGTCGGCACCGGCATGAACACCGAGATGGGCAAGATCGCCGGCGCCCTGGCCGAGGCCAAGGAAGAGCTCACGCCGCTGCAGGTGAAGCTCGCCGAGCTCAGCCGCATCCTCACCATCATGGTGATCGTCATCTGCGTCGTCATCTTTGGCGTTGACATCCTCCGCCACGGCGTGGGCAACGTCCTTACCGATCCGACTGCCCTGCTCGACACCTTTATGGTTGCCGTCTCGCTCGCCGTCGCCGCCATCCCCGAGGGCCTTGTTGCCGTCGTGACCATCGTCCTTTCGCTTGGCGTGACCAAGATGGCCAAGCGCCAGGCGATTATCCGTAAGCTTTCCGCCGTCGAGACTCTTGGCTGCACACAGACCATCTGCTCCGACAAGACCGGTACCCTCACCCAGAACAAGATGACTGTCGTCAAGCACGAGCTCGCTGCGCCCAAGGAGAAGTTCCTGGCAGGTATGGCGCTGTGCTCCGATGCTCAGTGGGACGAGGAGCTGGGCGAGGCCGTGGGCGAGCCGACCGAGTGCGCGCTCGTCAACGATGCCGGCAAGGCTGGTCTTACTGGCCTGACTGCCGAGCATCCGCGTGTGGGCGAGGCCCCGTTCGACTCGGGTCGTAAGATGATGTCCGTGGTCGTCGAGACCCTGGACGGCGAGTATGAGCAGTACACCAAGGGTGCGCCCGACGTGGTGATCGGCCTGTGCACCCACATCTACGAGGGCGATAAGGTCGTTCCCCTGACCGAGGAGCGTCGTGCCGAGCTCGTGGCCGCCAACAAGGCCATGGCCGACGAGGCTCTGCGCGTGCTGGCGCTGGCAAGCCGCACCTACACCGAGGTCCCGAGCGACTGCAGCCCCGCTGCGCTCGAGCACGACCTGGTCTTCTGCGGCCTGTCCGGCATGATCGACCCGGTCCGCCCCGAGGTCGCCGAAGCCATCCGCGAGGCCCACGACGCTGGCATTCGCACCGTCATGATCACGGGCGACCACATCGACACCGCCGTGGCCATCGCCAAGCAGCTGGGCATCGTCACCGATCGCAGCCATGCCATCACCGGTGCCGACCTCGATCGTATGAGCGACGAGGAACTCGACGCGCACATCGAGGACTACGGCGTGTACGCCCGCGTCCAGCCCGAGCACAAGACACGCATCGTCGAGGCTTGGAAGTCGCGCGACCAGATCGTGGCCATGACGGGCGACGGCGTCAACGACGCCCCGTCCATCAAGCGCGCCGACATCGGCGTTGGCATGGGCATCACCGGTACCGATGTCACCAAGAACGTCGCCGACATGGTGCTTGCCGACGACAATTTCGCCACCATCATCGGTGCCTGCGAAGAGGGCCGTCGCATCTACGACAACATCCGCAAGGTCATCCAGTTCCTGCTTTCGGCCAACCTTGCCGAGGTCTTCTCGGTGTTTATCGCCACGCTCATCGGCTTTACCATCTTCCAGCCGGTGCAGCTGCTGTGGGTGAACCTGGTTACCGACTGCTTCCCTGCGCTCGCGCTGGGCATGGAGGACGCCGAGGGCGACATCATGAAGCGCAAGCCGCGCAACGCCAAGGATGGTGTCTTTGCCGGACATATGGGTCTGGACTGCGTGGTCCAGGGCCTAATCATCACCGTGCTGGTGCTGGCGAGCTTCTTTGTGGGCGTGTACTTTGACATGGGCTACATCCACATCGCCGATATGATCGCCGGCAATGCCGACGAGGAAGGCGTGATGATGGCGTTCATCACGCTCAACATGGTCGAGATTTTCCACTGCTTCAATATGCGCAGCCGTCGTGCGTCGCTGTTCACCATGAAGAAGCAGAACAAGTGGCTGTGGGCTTCCGCCGCTCTGGCACTGGTGCTGACGGTGATCGTGACCGTGCAGCCGACGCTTGCCGAGATGTTCTTTGGCCCTGTGACGCTTGAGCTCAAGGGCGTTCTTGCCGCGCTGGGCCTGGCCTTCCTGATCATCCCGTTGATGGAGATCTACAAGGCGATCATGCGCGCGGTCGAGAAGGAGTAGGTCGAAAGGCCATCCTTCCCACCGGCCCGACTGCCTGCGGGGTTTCTTCCTCGCTGGTCCTCGCGCTTCGCGCTGCGGGATCGCTCGGAAGAAACCCCTCCTGGCGGGCGGGCCTTCGGATAACCTCGCGGGACCATTGGCTGAGGGAAAGTGTGTGGGTCGGTCGAGCATTTGCTCGACCGACTCTTTTTTGTGGGAAAATACCTGCTCAGTTGTGTGGTTTTGTGCTGGGAGGCATCTGTGGGCAAGGCTAAGGCTAAGGCGAAGAAAAAGACGACGGGGGCGCGGGCTAAGCGTGATCGTCGTCGGAGGCTCGCGACCGAAGCCCCTGCATCTGCTGAGGAATTGCTGGCGAGTGTACCGGGGCTTGACGCGCTGCAGGATGTTCCGGCGTTTGATGACCTGCCGGTCGATGAAGCCCAGCAGGCTGCCTTTGATGATTTCTGCGCGCATGTCGAGGAGCCCGAGCAGATGCAGCTTGGCGCCGTGGTGCGCTTGGATCGCGGGTTTCCACTGGTGGCGACCGCCGACGATACCTTTCGCGCCGAGCATGCCGTGGGGTTTGCCAAGTCGCGCGGCGAGGACGAGGTCCTGCTGCCTGCCGTGGGCGATCGTGTGGCGGTGCGCCGCGCTCCCGGGCACGATATGGGCGTGATTGAGTGCGTGCTGCCGCGCCGTACGAGCTTTGAGCGTTGGCGCGGCCGAGCCCGCGGAGAGCGCCAGGTGCTCTGCTCCAACGTGGATAGCGTGCTAATCGTGCAGGCGCTCGGTGCCGGCGAGGTTCTGCTCGACCGCGTGGCGCGTTCGCTGGTATTGGCGCTCGACTGCGATGCCGAGCCGGTGGTGGTACTCACCAAAGCTGACCGCTGCGATGCCGAGGAACTCGAGCGCGATCTGGACCGCGTGCGCCGCCTGGTGGGTCCGGACGTGCGCGTGATCGTGACGTCCTCTGCCGAGGGCCGCGGCCTGGACGAGGTCCGTGCCTGCGTGCCTGCCGGGAGCTGCGCCATGATTCTGGGCGAGTCGGGTGCCGGCAAGTCGACGCTGCTCAATGCGCTGCTGGGCCACGATACGTTGGCGACCGGCGGTGTGCGCGAACGCGACGACCAGGGCCGTCACACTACCGTCGCGCGCGTGATGGTGGCGCTGCCGGGCGACGCCGGCGTGATCGCCGATGCCCCGGGCCTGCGCAGCCTACCGCTCGTGGGTCACGAGCGGGGTCTGGCGCGCGCCTTCCCCGAGATTGTCGAGGCATCGCGCGCGTGCCGGTTTGGCGACTGCACGCATACGCATGAGCCGGGTTGCGCCGTTCGCGAGGCCGAGGATGCCGGGCAGATTGACAGCCTGCGCCTGGAGACGTTTCAAAACTTGGCGTCATCGATGCGCGTGAGTGCTCAAATGCTCGATCCCGATGTCCATTTGTAATTGATTTTTCCTATGACAGCCGTCTCCCAACTGTACGAGAGGCGGCTTTTTTGCTGCGGAAAAGCCTCGAAACATGCAGTTTGCTGACGTGCTGACCAAAACCTTGCCACGAGCTTGACGGGCTGGTCAGTTTTTGGTCAGCGATTGGTTTGACATCGAAAACCAAGATCGCGATTGCGCCGCTTTGCGCTCTGACCGCCCAGACAATGGTGGTACGGGCATTCGCCCGGCACTGCCATGAGAGGAGCGGCCGTGAACAAGAGCAAGCGCATCGCCATCAGTCTGGCCGCGGGCGTGCTCGCTGCTCTGCTTTGCATGGTTTACGGCTCGTCGATCCGCTCGCAAGCCGAACAGGTCCAGGCTGAGACCTTGGCCAAGTACGGTGGCGATCGCGTCGAGGTATGCGTCGCGGCGCGCGATATCGATGTGGGCGAGACCCTCGATGAGACCAATGTCATAACCCAGGAATGGCTGACGAGTCTGCTGCCGCGTGACGCGGCGACCGAGCTGCGCCAGGTGCGCGGCGACGTGACGACTTCGCGTATTCCCAAAAACGCCGTGATCTGCAATGTCTACACCAAGGTCGAGAGCCGCAAGCTCGAGGTGCCTAAGGGCAAGGTCGCCGTTTCGGTGGCGGTCGATGCCGAGCACTCGGTCGGCGGTGCTACGGGCGTGGGCAGCTACGTGGATGTGTATGTGCAAAAAGACGGCGTAACCGATCGGCTGTGCGGCGCGCACGTGATCGATACCAGTGAGGATTCCGGTGCCACGCGCGAGGGCAAGATCGAATGGGTGACGCTGGCGGCTGACCCCGAAGACGTCAAGGAACTGCTGGGAGCCTCGGGCAAGGGAACGGTCAGCTTGACGATTCCCGCCACGGCGCGCGGCAAAAAGAGCGGAGGCGACGAGTGATGAAGGCGATCTGGCTTGCGTGCTGCGCGTGCGGCGATTACGGACTGTTGCAGCGGGAAGTCGAGGGCCGTGATGTGGGTGCACAGGTGCTTCGCGTGGGTGACCTGGACGGGCTGGTTTCCATGGCGCGGGCGTTTCCGTCGCGCCGCGGGGCTGCCATCATCGCGGCGTCTCTGTTTGATACCGAAGATGTGCGCAAGACTGTTGCGCGCCTGACGGCCGAAGGCCGCGTGAGTCGCGTGGTCGTGTTGATAGAAGCGCTCGATCCGTCGGATATCGAGGGGCTGTTTCGCGCGGGGGCGACTGAGGTCATCGCTGCACACAGTATATGCGGCAACGGGCGCGCGGGCGAGGGAGCGGTTGATTCCGATCGGCGCATGACGATTGAGCCCGATGCTTTTGTTGATAGGGAACCCGGGGCGCCTCGCGCTACAAGAGGCCCGCGTGTTGATGATTATGGAAAAGCGGAAGCCGAGCATGGTCGGCGCCCCCGGAACCCCCTTGTACACGATGACGCTGGAGGGCCGGCGCAGCATGCTGGCGACTCCCCGGCAGTAGATATGGGATACGTGCACGGCGTGAATCTGGCGGATGAACTCGACGAAGTTGAGGGCCTTGCCGGGTGCGGCGAGTTGTCGCTGATGCAGCATGAGCAGATTGCGCAGAACGAGCCTGCCTCGCAGACCGAACAAGCAGCCATGCCGGCTTGGACGCAGCACGTGGTTGCGGCGGGGGAGACGGGGACGCTGTCACCGACGCCCGCCCCGCCGCCTCCGATGCCGCCGGCAGATGCTACCGCTCCGCCGCATCGAGCTCCAGTCATCTGCGCTATTTCGGGTTCGGGCGGTTGCGGCAAGTCGACGATCGTTGCCACCATGGCACACACATCGTCGCTGTTGGGCTTGCGTGCCGCCGTGCTCGACCTGGACCTGATGTTTGGAAACCTTTACGACTTGTTAGGCGTCGATGCTCCGCGCGATATGGCGGGACTTATCGAGCCGTCGGCGGCGGGCATGCTCACCGAGCCGGATATCGTAGCCGCTTCGATGCGCGTGGCGCCGGGCGTTACGCTCTGGGGTCCCGTCGCGGCGCCCGAGCAAGCCGAGCTCATGGCACGTCCGGTGGAGCTACTGCTTGATGTTCTGCGTCGCGAATCCGACGTGGTCTTTATCGATACCTCGGTCTTTTGGGGCGACGCCGTGGCGGCTGCGGTGGCGGCGAGCGACCGTTGCCTGGTCGTTGGCGATGCGGCGGTGTCGTCCGCGGCATCGGCATCGCGCGTCATTGAACTGGCAGGTCGAGTAGGTGTGCCGCGCACGCGCATGAGCGCCGTGTTCAACCGGTTCGGTGCGCGCGGGGCAGACGAGGACGTCGCCATGCGCTTTGAGATTGCCTGTGCGTTAAGCTCCAAGATTCGTATCGCCGATGGCGGGCAGGATCTCGCCGCGCTCATGGCGTTTGGGCGCGCTGACGAGGCAGTGGGGCAGACCAGCGCTTTTGCGACTAGCGTGCGCGAGGCCACGCGCGAGATGCTCGTGGAACTGGGGTGCGCCGTCGGCCCTTGGAGCGATATGGTCGCCGACCGTGCAACGCGCACCGAACGCCCGCGTATCCGCCTTCCCTGGTCGCGCGAGGGTGATCAGCGATGAGCCTGCAAACGAGGATTAAGGCTGCCGGCGCTGCGGCGGCGGCAGCGCCTGTAGATGCGGGGCGTCGCCGCGCCGTGAAACGACGCACCAAGCGCGCCGTGATGGACCGCATGGGTTACGACGAAGTGGCGCGTATCAGCGCCTATATCGACCCGGCACTTGCCCGCTCGGAATTGCGTCCTGCGGTGGAGGCGGCGCTCAATGTTGAGGAGCCGACCGATCTCGCGACGCCCGAGCGCGAGACCATCATCGACGAGATTTTGGATGACGTGGTGGGCTTGGGGCCGTTGCAGCCGCTCATCGAGGACGACACCGTTACCGAGATCATGATCAACGGCTGCCGCTCGGCTTTCTTTGAACGCGGCGGCGTCTTGTACCCCATCGAGCATGCGTTTGAGGATGATGAGCAGATCCGTGTGCTTATCGACCGCATTATCTCGCCACTTGGCCGCCGTATCGACGAGCGCAGCCCCATCGTCAACGCCCGCCTCAAAACGGGCTATCGCGTCAACGCGGTGATTCCGCCTGTGGCGATTGACGGACCGATTCTCACCATCCGAAAGTTCTCGGACCGTATCTGCTCGCTGGACGAGCTCGTGGGGTTGGGATCGCTGCCGCTTTGGTATGCGCAGCTGCTGTCGTGTGCGGTGTCGCTGCGACAGGACCTGGCGGTTGCGGGAGGCACGGGATCTGGTAAGACCACCCTGCTCAACGCGTTGTCATGTGAGATTTCCACCGGCGAGCGCATCGTGACGATCGAGGACTCTGCCGAGCTCAAGTTTGCGCATCATCCGCACGTGGTGCGCCTAGAGGCGCGCGAGGCTTCAATTGAAGGCGAGGGCGCGGTGACGATCCGCGACCTGGTGACTAATGCCCTGCGCATGCGCCCCGACCGCATCGTGGTGGGCGAGGTGCGCGGTGCCGAGTGCTGCGACATGTTGCAGGCCATGAACACGGGCCACGACGGGTCGCTCACCACGCTTCATGCGGGTTCAGAACAGGAGACCGTGGTGCGTCTGACGTTGCTTGCACGTTATGGCATCGATCTGCCGAGCGAGCTCATCGAGGAGCAGATTGCCATGGCACTCGACGGTATCGTGATGTCCGAGCGCCACGCCGATGGCAGGCGCTTCGTCTCCTCGTATTCGGGGGTGCGACGCGCCGCATCGGGCGGCGTAGAGCTCGAGCGCTATGTGACGTTCGATGCCGCCGAGCGCACCTGGACGCTTGACCGCGAGCCGCCGTTTATCGCAGAAGGCCTGCGGTCGGGGACGCTCACACAAGAGGAGGTGGACGAATGGAGATCACTGTGCCCCTCGTCGTAGGGGGCTTGGCAGGGCTTTCTGTCGCGACGGCGTGCGGGGCGGAACCTCGTGTGCCGCAGGTACCGCCGGCGGAGCTGGCACGTCAGGCGCTCGAAACGGTGGCAGAGAAGCTGCCGCGTGAGCTGGTGGAAAACGATCTGCTGAAAAAGATCGCCCGTTCGTGGGCATCGCTGGCTCCGGCGCATCGCCTTGGCCTCGTGATCGAAGATGCTTCGGGACGTTTGGCGTTTCTGCTGCTATCGAGCGGTGTCTGCTGCGTTTTACTAACGATGGTGTCGTTATCGCCCCTCGGATTTGCCTTGGGACTTGTTGCTCCGTTTGCCGTTGGTGCCGCTCGGGATGGCTTTGAGAGCCGGCGCGAGCAACACGATGCAGAAGAGGCAATGCCCGAGGCGTTTACCGCACTTTCCATGTCGCTTGCCTCGGGACATTCGCTGGCCCAGGGCATGCGCTTTGTGGGCGCTCATGCGCAAGAGCCAGTGCATACCGAGTTTTTGCGGGTGGCGGCGGCGATCGATTGCGGCATCTCGGCGACCGACGCGCTCGATGACTTGCTCGTGCGTATCGACGCCCCCGGTCTTTCGCTTGTGACCTTGGCGCTTAAGGTGTCTCAGCGCACCGGCGCTCCGCTTGCCGACTTACTGTCCGAGGCGTCGAGCATGGTGGGGGAGCGCATTGAGCTCAAGCGCCGCCTGGATGTTAAGACGTCGCAGGCTCGCATGTCTGCGCATATGGTCGCGGCGATGCCGGCGGGCATGTGCGCGGTGTTGGCGCTGCTTTCGGCAGATTTTCGTCGCGGTCTTGCGACGCCTGCCGGCGCGGGCACTGTGGTGCTGGGTCTTGCCCTCAACGCCGTTGCCCTGGTGGTTATCCGGCGCATTATGCGGGTGGAGCTATGAGCGCCCCGGTTGCAGTTGCGGCTTGCCTGTGCGCCCTGAGTGTATTTGTCGCGACGGGTTTGGATCGGGCGGATGCACGCAAGATCGCAGGGGCCTGCAAGCGCGAGGCGGTGCTGGTCGCTGCCGCGGGTCGCTCGGTGGTCGATGCTCTGACCGCGCGAGTGAAGGGCGCGGTTGGAGCGGGCGGCCCGGCGCGAGTGTCGCTCGGCGAAGTGTCCGAGATGATCGATGTTGTGCGCTTGGGTCTTTCGGCCGGTCTTTCGTTTGATGCGGCGCTTGAGATTTTCTGCGCCAACCGCCGGTCAGTGCTGGCTCTTCGCCTTGAGCGCGCCTGCATGGCGTGGCAGGTGGGCGTGGGCACGCGTGAGGACGAGTTGTTGGCCGCCGCGCGCGACCTGGGCGTGCGAGCGCTCGAGACCTTTGCCATCACGGTGGGGCAGGCGCTCGCCCTGGGTGCCCCACTTGCCGAGACGCTGGCCGCTCAAAGTCGCGAGATCCGTGCGGCTCATCGCGCCGCGGTCGAGCGCGAGATCGAGCGTGCACCCGTCAAGCTGCTGATTCCCACCGGCACGCTCATCTTGCCGGCGTTGCTTCTGTCCATATTGGGCCCGCTGCTGGGAGCAGGCGGGATGATGTAGGGAGGAATACATGAACACGATGACTGACGCTGCTGGCAAGGTCCAGGGCTGGGCGTTTTGCCGGGCGGCACATGTTCGTCAGCGCGCCAAGGAACTATTGCAGGAGGAGAGTGCACAGGGTACCACCGAGTATGCCATCTTGGTCGGCGTGCTCGTGGTGATCGCGATTATCGCCATCGTCGCATTTAAGGGCAAGGTCCAAGATCTATGGAACGCTATCAGCGAGGGCATCAACAGCCTGTAGAGGGCGAGCGCCCCATCGGGGTGCTGCTGGTGTTTGCTTGCCTGACCGTGGCGATAGCGGCGGTGCTTTGGGGGCTTAACGCCGCGCGGCAGCAGCGTCCTGGGACCGCCTCCGATTTGGGCTCAGATTCGGCGGTGGCGTCTCAAAAAGATGAGATGCGAGATGCGGACGATTCGGATGTCGCTGTCACGGCGCAAACCTTTCTGCGGACGCTCGACAAGCGGTCTGGCACTGCGACGGATTCGCCTGAGGGCAACGCGATTGCGGTCCGGCTTGCATGGTCCGAGGACCGACCGATGACCGAAGCGGCGGCGGATATGCTGCGTGCCTATCGCGAGGTACCCACGGCGCAACTTGCTCTGAGCGGCTATCTCGACATCAAGGGAAACGTGTGGGGCGCCATCGTGCGCGACGAACGCGGCTGGGTCGATATGGTGACAATTGCCGCGGATGCTGGCGATGCTTCGTGTCGTCTGCGCGCCGTGCGCCTGAGCCCGCAGGCAACGGACTCAAAGGAGGGATCGTGAAATGCATGATGTCCTGCGTGAGGAATCTGCCCAGGCGACGGTCGAATACGCCATCGTCACGGTGGCGCTGTTATCGATCGTGCTGGCGATCGCGGGACTTTGGCGTGCCGGCACCGATGGGCGCTTGGCGGCGCTGGTTGAGCGGGCGGCATCCCATGGCGTTGCCTCGACGTCGGTTATCGACGCCGCTGCGGCCGCTAAGGACATCGCGTTGTATTGATGCCGCGCGCGAGGACCGGGCGCAGTCTACGGTCGAGGCCGCTTTTTTGCTGCCGACGTTTCTGACGCTCATCCTTCTCGCGCTGCAACCGGTGTGCCTGCTCTATACGCGCGCGGTCATGGAGTCTGCCGCCGCCGAGACCGCGCGGCTCATGACCACGACGACGGCGGAGGACGACGATCTTAAGGAGTTCACCCGCCGCCGACTTGCCGCAGTGCCCAACGTTTCGATCTTTCATGCCGGCGGGCCGTTGTCGTGGGATATCGAGCTTGGCCGGGCCGGTGCGGGTGGCGTCTCGTCCGTGTCCGTTTCCGGCGAGGTCAAGCCGTTGCCTGTGATCGGTGCGTTTGCGCAGGCTATGGGTGGTACCGCCGAGGGCGGCTACGTTGAGCTCAAGGTCGATGTCTCGTATCAATCGCGTCCCGAATGGCTGGAGGGAGATTATGATTCGTGGATTGCTGCATGGGATTAGGCGCTGCCTGTTGCGGGTGACGCAAGGGTTTGCGGCCCGCCGTCGACCAGGCGCTCTCCGCAAACGAGGCGGCTTTATGGGTCGAGCCGGTATCGACCTGTTTATCGAAGACGGTGCCTACACCACGCTCTCCTCTGCGGTGGTCATCTTGGTGGTGCTCACGCTGCTGTTTTCGTCGACCGCGGCGATATGGAGCATGTCGCGTGCCGGGGATACCCAGGTGGCGGCTGATAGCGGCGCGCTGGCGGGTGCCAACGTAGTGTCGTCCTATAACACGGCTGCCACGGTGGTTGATGCGAGCATCTTGAGTCTGGGGCTGGCGGGGTTTGCCACGATCGGGACGGGCCTGGTCGCCATCCTCATCCCGGGTGCCGAGCCGGTTGCCGGCAATATGGTCGACACCGGGATTGAGATCATTAAAACGCGCAACAAGTTTGCCAAAAGCGCATCGGAAGGCTTACAGAAAATCGAGACGGCTCTGCCGTATCTGATCGCCGCGCGTGCCACGCAGGCGGTGTCGGCGCAGGATACCGATAGTGTGACCTATACCGGTACGACGCTTGCCGTGCCCAGGACATCCGAGTCGGACTTCGCTGCGATCAAAGGGTCAGAGATCTCGACCGATACCATTAAAGACACATCAGATGATTTAGAGCGTGCGGCCGAGGAGCTGCGGAAGGCTTCTGAGGACACGGCGAAGGCTAAAGAGCGTGCTTGGCTGGCGGATTGTGGTGGGTCTGACAAGGGCTCGGTCGGCAGCTGTTCTTGCATGTGGGAGCGTGCGAAAAGCCTAACGGATCTTTCCGGTGTTCAAAATCCGCATTACTCATCGAGCGTTACGTGGGAGCCTCAAGTTGCCCTTGATCGCGCGAAGGACTACTACCATTGGCGTCTGACAAATGAGAAGCCCCACGGCTCGAGTGTCGAGATGAAGGCAGAGTCTGCGGCGCGTAAGGCGTTTTATACCTATGCGAGCGCGGAGGTCGATCGGGCACATATAACCGAGAACGGAGACAGGGTTTCCTCCTATATTCCGCTGCTGCCGCGCAACTCTGATGAGGTTCGGGCGACGGAACTCTATACCGATGCGGTGTGGCCGACGAGCGTGAACGATGACAAGGCGTATCTGCATTACGGGACGACCTGCCCTAACTATAAGAAAGGGACGCCGAGCGGATTTGCTTCGGTTGCCGATTACGATGGACAGGATAAATGCAGCAAATGCCATTTTGGCGTTTTGTCGCTTGGTGCTGTTGCGGCGCCTTCAACCTCTATCGAAAACGGCTTCGAATATCACTTCGACGAGTTCAAAAAGGCCTTGGAGAAATACGTCAAATGTCGGAACAAAGAGCTTGAGCTCATGCGTCAGACCGAGGATGAGGCCGACCGTGCGAGCAATGCGTTTGACCAGGCCATTAAAGCGCTTTCGGGCGAGCGTCCGCGTATCGCTCCGCCCGGTCGCAACGGCGTGGTTGCCTTTGCGGTTTCGGGTGCCATCTCGAGCCCCGATGAGCTCAACTCTTCGTTTAACACGGCAGTCAGGCTTGGCGATCGCGGTGCCATCTCTGCCGCAGTGCTGGCGCCCGATGAGGCGACGGCGCAAAACAACGTGCTTTCGCGATTTTTCTCGACATTGAAGGAACGCTCGGGTGGCGTTGCCGGCGTACTCGATGGCGTCATGGATGTCTGGGGACGGCTGCTTGTGGGATACGGAGACATCCAAGGTTCGGCCGACGAACTTATGGACGAGATGATTAAAGGCCTAGGAGGGGGCAGCGGCGCGTTGGGCTCCATTGCATCGTGGCTCGGCGATACCGTTTCGGCGTCCGTGGCGGCGTTGGGTCTGGAGCCGTGCGACTTGCGCCTGCGAAAGCCGGTGCTGACCGATTCCGCCAACGTCATTAAGAGCCCGGGGTCTGACATTGCTGGCCTCTCTCAAGCGCAAGACAAACTGCGAAGTATTCCGTTGGGCGTGACCGATCCCAAGGCGCTTTGCGAGGCGTTGGAATATCAAGTCGAACGCACCATCAGCGGTACGGTGCTCACACTTGCGGAGATTCCTCTGCCCGGCGGCGGCTCCATCCCGCTTACCGTCGATGTCGCCACGCTGGTTGGCGCTCTGGGCGGTGGGTCGTAATGAGTATCCGCATGCGTCTGCGCGAGGAGCGCGCCCAAGCGACGGTGGAGATGGCAGTGGTTACGCCCGTCCTGCTGGTTCTGGCGCTTATCGTGTACAACGTCATGGTCTTTGCCGGTGCGGTCGCGCGCTTCGACCGCGTGGTGCCCGACATCGTGTTGGCGCACGCCGTGGCGTCGGAGGGGGAGGGCGACGAAAGCTCTGCCGATGTCTCGGCGACGGTTCAGACTCAAATTCTGAATGCCATGGAAGGCTATGACTTGCTGATCGAGGTCTCGAGCGAACAGGGTGCGACGACATCGGATGGCGGTTTGCTTTCGCTTTCCGGCACGTTTAGGACCTACACCTGCACCATGCACTATGAGCCGTGGCCGACTTCTCTCAGCATCGCTGGCGTTCCGCTGGGGGCGCCGACAACGTTGTCGCACGAGCGCGCGGTGACGGTCGATCCATGGCGTCCGGGGGTGGTCATGTGACCGCGGTCTCGTCCTACATCGCTTACGCGCGGGCACTCAACAGGCTGGGTTGGACGCCGGCCGAGTTTGTGGTGGCGGAGTCGTTCGTCGTGCGCCTGCGCGGCATGCTGGGACGGCGTCCGGTTGCCGCCAACGGCCTGCCGCTCGTCATGGCGTTTCCACGCTGCTCTTCGGTCCACACGTGTTTTATGGCCTATCCCATCGATATCGCCTTTATCGATGCACGTGGCTATGTCCTCGTATGCTACGAAAACGTACGTCCCTGGCGTATGTGCTCCTGCCCCGGCGCCTGGGCCGTACTAGAGCGTCCTTCAATCATTGTTTCGACCCCTGCTCTCCAACGCGTGCCGGCTTAAGAATTGGCGACAGCGGACTTTCGTCATACGAAATTGGGTAAGATGGAGGAGAAGATGCATGGATGTTGAGATCCATCCCAACGCTAAAAAGCACCTGACGGAAAAGCAGGTGCTTAGCGCTTGGCTTGCGGTTACTGAGTGCATTCGTCGCGAGCCGAAGGACGAGCCGCCGAGATGGCTTGCGATTGGATGGCTCCCAGACGGACGAAGCGTGGAGCTTGTCGCGGTCGAGCTTGTCCGTGGGGGCTTATCATTCATGCCTTGTCTCCAGTCCAGAAGAAATTTTGGCAGGAGATTGAACGGGCTCGGCAAAGGGGTCGATGATGGGCAAGACGTATACGGCCGCTAATGGTCAGGTTGTAACGGATGAAATGATTGACGCGTGGTGCGAGTCGTACGAGCGCGGAGAGTTTCCGGATGGCGAACACACCGTTGGTGGGATCGTGCATGGACGGCCCCCACTCTCAGGTGAGGGGACGGCAACGCTGTCGGTCAAGATTCCTCTGGGAATGAAGGAGGCCATTCGTCGACGGGCGGCTGCCGAGGGGATGACGCCAAGTGAGTTTGCCCGTGCGGCTCTGAGCGAAAAACTTCTTGCTGCCGGCTGATGCCTCTGACGTGCCGATTTAAAGAACCGGGTTGATTTTCAATCTCAACGCAACAGCCTGAACGGACCCCGCGTTTCCGCAGCTAGCGCAACGCGGAAATAGCCCCCGGCGCCTGGCCGTCGCCCCGTTTCCGCAGGTGGATAGGCTGTGGAGGCCGGTGCCCCCATGCCGCCGCCGCATGCTCCGCCAGCCCGCCGCGCAGCCGTTCCGGACTCAGCGCAACGGGCCCTCCGGCCCATGTCCCGGCCCGCCGCCTATCCCGCCAGCGGCCCCTCGCCCCTCGCGGCCCTGGCCCTGTCGATGCAGCCGGGCGTGAGGTCGAGCTCGCCGGGCGCCAGCTCCTCTATCCCGAACGCGTCCATGAGGGCGGAGGCGTCCTCCCCGAGGGCCATCCGCAGCACGCGCGCCGGCGTCAGGAACCCGAGCGCCCCCCTCGGCTCGGAGTTCACCTGCGACATGAGCAGCGCGCAGTCCGCCGCCGTCAGCCGGTCGAACCTGACCCCGGCGCCCTTGGGCAGCAGCTTCCTGATCTCGACGTGGTTCTTCTCGCACGCGCCCTTCTGCTGGCTCTGCCGGGGGTCGCAGTAGAAGAGCCTGGTCTCGCCGTCCCGCTCGCCGAGCAGCGCCGCGATGGCGCCCTCGTCGGCGAACTCGCTCCCGTTGTCGGTGAGCACGGCGCCGAAGGCGCGCCTCGCGCCGTCCTCGCCGAGGACCCCGCGCAGGGAGGAGAGCGCCGCCAGGACCGAGGCGCACGTGCCGTCCGGCAGCGGCAGGGCCAGCTGGAAGCGGCTCGGGCGGTGCAGGAGCGTGAGGAGCCTGGCGGAGTCGCCCCTGGCGCCCTCGACGGTGTCCATCTCCCAGGCCGCGGCGCAGGCGTCCTCGCCGAGCGCGAGGAACGACGCGTGAGACCTGCGCGCCGAGTGGGACGTCGCCCTCCCCGGGGCCCGGCGCGACCTCGGCCTGTAGCCGACCTTGCGCCTGAGCTCCATGTTCGTCATGCCGTCGTAGCCGGCGTCCACCCACCTGTAGACGGTGGAGGCGCTGAGCCCGGGGGTCGCCGCCGCTATCTGCTGCGGGGAGAGCCCGCGCGCGAGCCCGTCCCTGATGGCCGCGAGCTTGGCGGCGGCGCCCTCCTCGGTCTCGTCGATCCCGGACCTGCTGCCCGAGAGCTCGGCGTCGGCCGCCTCCTGCGCCCTCCTGGCGCTGTAGAACACCCTGGGCCTCCTCGAGCAGCCGTAGCCCCTCCTGTGCGAGCAGCCGTTGCAGCACCTCGGCCACGCCGAGAGCCTGGGGCAGGCCCCCGACAGGTCCGCGGGCGCGGGCTCGCCGTAGCGCGAGCGCGGCGCTGTGACGTAGCGGTGCGCCGCCACCTCCCTGGTCACGGTCGAGGGCGACCTGCCGAGCTCCGCGGCGATCTCGCGGGCGCTGCGGTTGCGGTCGAGCATCCTCTCGACCGTGTTCCTCTCGTGCCTCGTGAGCCTCCCGTACGACCTTCCGGACGGCTTGGGTCTGGACATGCCGGCCTCCCTCCATCGCGGGCCGGGGGATTCCGGCCCCTCTGGGGTTGCCTACCCGGATTCGCGCCTCAGGACTCAGCGCAACGCGTTGCGCTGAGTCCTGAGGCTGTTGCAATGAAGATGAGAATCAAGGTACGCTCAATAAACCTATATATATTTGTGGGACGAGCTTGAAAACGCACGCACGAGCTGGCATAATCCCCTCTGCTGCACGCAAATCGGATCTACGTCCAGGGCCGTGGCGTGGGCACTATCGCCAAAAGAGACATATCTCTGTGTAGATTACGCACAGGGAGCTGCTTCTGTGCTATAGTTCAGGCTTGTTTGTTAACGCGACATGTTCGTTTGTCGCCCAAGGAGGGTCAGTTATGTCCAAAGTTTGCGAAGTTTGCAGTAAGCACCCCGTTGCCGGTCGCTCCATCAGCCACTCTCACCGCGTCACCAACCGTAAGTTCCGCCCCAACATCCAGCGCGTCTACGTCGTCGTCGACGGTCACCGTCGCAAGATGAACGTTTGCTCCACCTGCCTCAAGTCCGGCAAGGTTGCGCGCTCCTAAATAAGGTCTTACCAACAAGTACCTCGGACTCTCCGGGTCAAAGACCTCGCGTTCATATAGAACTTACCAAAGGCGTCCTCCCCCACGGAGGGCGCCTTTTTTGCACTCATTGGGGACAGACTTACATGAGTGTTTGGGGACAGACTTACATGAGTGTTTTCACGCATTGGGGACAGACTTAGATGAATGCTTTCCTAAGTTCACAGTGCATAGATCGGCCCCAATCCACACCTCAGGCCGCCTCGTTCCAGCCTGTGGTGGCCTTGGTTACGCTTGTAGCGCCGATACCGGTGATACGGGCAATTTGCTTGACCGTGAGATGGGCCCGCCTGAGCCTTAGCAGACAGGCATCGCGTTCGGGGCGCGGCAGGGCCTTGAGCAGCACAGGATCAATGCTCGGCAGGGCCTCGCGTGCGACGGTGAGGGCATCCTCGTCGGGAATCCGTCGACGCGGAAGAATTTCAACTGACCAGATCCGCGCGGCAACTTCCTTAAGATGCTCGCAATAGCGACGGGAACCCCCGACAATATCGAGCATGGGGGCCGCATCACAGATGTCAAAGGGATCGTAGCCCAGCTGGTATGCCTTATAGCTTGACCAACGGTACGCCTCGAGCGAGTCGAGCGCGCCTTTCACGGGATTAAGATGGATATAATCGAGTAACTGCACCGCCTGCGTGTCCGACTCGACCGCGACCCGCGAATAGCGATTATCAAACAGGTGGCCCGTTCTTCCGGTTTTCCCATTGAAATACTTGGCATAGGCCGTCAGCGCGCACTGCATTGCCTTTGAAAGGTTATCAAATGGATCATCAACCATCAAATGGAAGTGGTTGTCCATAAGGCACCAGGCCAACACCGCCACGTCATGGCACGCGAACCTGTCCGAGATGTCCGATAAGAAACGATACCGGTCGGAATCGTCTTCAAAAATGATCTGTTTGGAGTTGCCGCGGTCAAAGACGTGGTAATAGCCGGTGAGCGAAATTTCGCGGGCGCATCGGGGCATGGTCTCTCCTTTCAAAGCCGTACAGGCAACACCTAAAAGGAGAGAAGGAACGCGAAATGCTGAGCCTGTAACCTATTTATATCCAATCAGCAACAAAAACAGGCCCAAAACGACAAAATCGCAAATCGATGTCTGTCCCAAATGAGTGAAAGCACTCATGTAAGTCTGTCCCCAATGAGCGGGGCGATGCATTGGGCTGATGGATATAGTTGAAACGGTTCATTTAATTGAAACGTTTTAGTATGCCTTTTACGGGAATCTTACCGTTTACCGAATTATTTCTTGCTATCATGCAAGACGTAGGGTAAATCTCCGATCGCAAGGAGACACAAATGGTGAAAAAGTCACCGGAAAACACTACTCCCGCAATTGTGGACAACGTAGAGGCGCTTGAGGCTAAGCTCGCTCAGATGCGAGAGGCCCAGGCGCTTTTTGCTACGTACACGCAGGAGCAGGTCGACAAGATCTTCTATGAGGCCGCCATGGCCGCCAACAAGGCTCGTATCCCGTTGGCGAAGATGGCCATCGAGGAGACCGGCCGCGGCGTTCTTGAGGACAAGGTCATCAAGAACCACTACGCCGCAGAGTACATCTACAACGCTTACAAGAACACCAAGACCTGTGGTGTCCTGGAGCGCGACGAGGCCTACGGCATCACCAAGATCGCCGAGCCCATCGGCATCGTGGGCGCCGTCATCCCGACGACCAACCCCACCTCCACTGCGATCTTCAAGACGCTGATCAGCCTGAAGACCCGCAACGCCATCATCATCTCCCCGCACCCGGCTGCCGCCAAGTGCACCATCGCCGCCGCCAAGCTCGTGCTTGACGCCGCCGTCAAGGCCGGCGCCCCCGAGGGTATCATCGGCTGGGTCGATGTCCCCTCCATCGAGCTGACCAACATGGTCATGCGCGACGTCGACATCATCCTCGCCACCGGTGGCCCGGGCATGGTCAAGGCCGCCTACTCCTCGGGCAAGCCCGCCCTGGGCGTTGGCGCCGGTAACACCCCGGTCGTCATCGACGACACCGCCGACGTGCTGCTCGCCGTCAACTCCATCATCCACTCCAAGACCTTCGACAACGGCATGATCTGCGCTTCCGAGCAGTCCGTGACCGTCATCGACACCATCTATGACCAGGTTAAGGCCGAGTTCCAGAAGCGCGGCTGCTATTTCGTCAAGCAGGGTGCCGAGATGGAGGCCCTGCGTGCCGCCATGTTCAAGAACGGCGCCCTCGATCACCGCATTCCCGGCATGGCTGCCGCCAAGATCGCCGAGCTCGCCGGCATCGAGGTTCCCGCCAAGACCAAGATCCTGATCGCCGAGGTCACCTCCACCGACCCCGCCAAGGAAGAGTTCTCCCACGAGAAGCTCTCCCCGGTCCTGGCCATGTATCACGCCAAGGACTTCCAGGAGGCCGTCGACAAGGCCGAGCACCTGGTGCTCGCCGGTGGCCCGGGCCACACCGCCTCTCTGTACGTGCACCCCGCCCAGGCCGAGAAGATCAGTCTGTTCGAGCACGTCATGAAGGCCTGCCGTATCGTCATCAACACCCCGTCCTCGCACGGCGGCATCGGTGATCTGTACAACTTTGGCATGAAGCCGTCTCTGACCCTGGGCTGCGGCTCCTGGGGCGGCAACTCCGTCTCCGAGAACGTTGGGGTGAAGCACTTGATCAACGTTAAGACTGTGGCCGAGCGCCGTGAGAACATGCTGTGGTTCCGCGCTCCCGAGAAGGTCTACTTCAAGAAGGGTTCCACGCCCGTCGCCCTCGACGAGCTCGGTACCGTCATGGGCAAGAAGCGCGCCTTCATCGTCACCGACCAGTTCCTCTTCAAGAATGGCAACACCCGCGCCATCGAGGCCAAGCTCGACGAGATGGGCATCGCCCACGACTGCTTCTACGACGTCGAGCCCGATCCGTCGCTGCAGTGCGCACGTCGCGGCGCCAAGCAGATGGCTCTCTTTGAGCCGGACGTCATCATCGCCGTCGGCGGTGGCTCCGCTATGGACGCCGGCAAGATCATGTGGATGATGTACGAGCACCCCGAGTGCAAGTTTGAGGACATGGCCATGGACTTCATGGACATCCGCAAGCGTATCTTCACTTTCCCCGAGATGGGCAAGAAGGCCTACTTCGTCGCCGTCCCGACCTCTTCGGGTACCGGCTCCGAGTGCACGCCGTTCGCCATCATCACCGACAAGGAGACCGGCATCAAGTGGCCGCTCGCCGACTACGCGCTGCTTCCCAACATGGCTATCGTCGACGCCGACAACTGCATGACCGCCCCGCGCGGCCTGACCGCTGCCTCCGGCATCGACGTCATGACCCACGCCATCGAGTCCTACGTCTCCATCATGGCTTCCGACTACACCAAGGGCCTCTCCGAGCGCGCTGCCAAGCTCGTCTTTGAGAACCTGCCCTCCAGCTTCACGAACGGCGCCAAGGACCCGCACGCCCGCGAGGAGATGCACAACGCCTCCTGCATGGCCGGTATGGCCTTCGCCAACGCCTTCCTGGGCCTCAACCACTCCATGGCCCATAAGCTCGGCGCCTTCCATCACCTGCCTCACGGCCTCGCCAACGCCGTCATCCTGACCCGCGTTATGCGCTACAACGCCGCCGAGGCTCCCGTCAAGATGGGTACCTTCTCCCAGTATCCTTACCCCAACGCGCTGCACAACTACGCCGAGATGGCCAAGTACTGCGGCATCGAGGGCAAGGACGACAAGGAGGTCTTCGAGAACTTCATCACGAAGCTCGAGGAACTCAAGGACTTCATCGGCGTCAAGAAGACCATCGCCGACTACGGTGTTGACGAGCAGTACTTCCTCGACACCCTCGACGAGATGACCGAGCAGGCATTCAACGACCAGTGCACCGGCGCAAACCCGCGCTACCCGCTCATGAGCGAGATCAAGGAGCTCTACCTGGACGCCTACTACGGCCGCGAGCCTCAGGACTACGCCGTCTGCTAGTTTTAGCACGGTTTTTAACGGCGGGGGTGCACGGGTGTTTCACACACCCCCGCCGTCGCTTCTATCGCATCGTTGAAAGGATGCAACCATGCTGCTACCCGATTCCAAGACCGAGCTCGTCCGCCGTGGCAACAAGGTCGTTTACGACCTGGGCGACAAGATTGTCAAGGTCTTTAACGAGACCAAGCCTGTCTCCGACGTGTTCAACGAGGCTTTGAATCTTGCCCGCATCAATGAGTGCGGCATCCGCAGCCCCAAGGCTCTCGAGGTTTCTCAGCTCGAGAACGCCAACGGCTGGGCGCTCGTGACCGAGAAGGTTCCGGGCACCACCCTTGCCGAGAAGATGACTGCCGAGCCCCAGCGCTTTGGTGAGTACCTCGAGATGTTCGTCGACCTCCAGATCGAGATCCACGGCTACACCTCCCCGCTGCTCAACCGTCAGCGCGACAAGTTTGCCCGCATGATCGACAGCCTTGATCAGCTCAATGCCACCACACGCTACAACCTTCAGGAGCGTCTGGACGGCATGACCAAGGAGTTCAAGGTCTGCCACGGCGACTTCAACCCCTCCAACGTCATCGTCGGCGACGACGGCCAGCTCTATGTGTGCGACTGGGCACACGCCACCCAGGGCTCCCCTGCTGCCGACGTTGCCACCACCTACCTGCTCTTCGCCCTCAACAGCAAGGACCAGGCTGAGGCCTACCTGGAGCTCTACTGCGACCGCGCCGACATGCCCATGCAGGTCGTGCGTCAGTGGACGAGCATCGTCGCCGCTTCCGAGCTCGCTCGTAAGCGCAACGTGAACGATGAGTTCCTGAAGAACTGGATCGACGTCGTCGATTATCAGTAATATCTGAGCGATTTATTTCGCATCGGAGGCACAAGAAAAACCCCGCAGCTCAATATGGGCTGTGGGGTTTTCTTTACCCATCGAGTTTATTCCAACAAAAGAGACTGCTCCGCATCTCATCCTAAGAGAGATACGGAACAGCCCCGCAATTACATCTAATAGCAGAAACGTCGATTAACGGCGGGCCGCCTTAACAAGCTCGGAAACCTTGGCGACGACCTCATCGATCGCCACGTCCTCGCGCTCGCCCGTGGCACGATCCTTGAGCTCGACGGTGCCGTTCTTAAGGCCACGCTTGCCGAGCACCACCTGATACGGGAAGCCCATAAGGTCGTTGTCGGCGAACTTAAAGCCGGGACGCTCGTCACGGTCGTCGACGACGACCTCGATACCCTCGGCGCACAGGCCATCAACGATCTGCTCGCAGACGGTAGCGCACTCCTCCTTCTTGGGGTCGAGCGGAATCACTGCAACCTCATACGGGGCAACGGAGACCGGCCAGACGATACCGTGCTCGTCGTTGTGCTGCTCCACGACGGCAGCGAGCGAGCGGGACACGCCCACGCCGTAGCAACCCATGATAAGCGGCTTCTCCTTGCCGTCCTCATCCATAAAGGTGGCACCCATGGCCTCGGAGTACTTGGTGCCCAGCTGGAAGACCTGGGAAACCTCGATGCCGCGGGCAGCAGAGAGCGGCTTGCCGCAGTGCGGGCAGGGATCGCCGGCAACGACGGTAACCAGGTCGGCCCACTCATCGACGGTAAAGTCGCGCTCGGGGCAGGCACCGGTAAAGTGATAATCGACCTCGTTGGCGCCGCAAGCCCACTGCTTGGACTCGCGCAGGCTCTCATCGCAAACCAGACGGATGCCCTCGGGCAGGTTGACCGGTCCGATAAAGCCCTTGTGCAGACCGTTCGCCTGAAGCTCCTCGTCGGTCATCATACGATAGCCCTTGCCAAAGACATGCTCGGCCTTGCAGTCATTGAGCTCGTGGTCGCCCGGGACAATGGCCACGACCGGCTTGCCCTCGGCGTCGATCAACGCCAGCGACTTGCGCGTACCGTTCTCGGGGAAGCCGAAGAACTTGGCGACGGCCTCGATGGTGCCCATACCCGGAGTCTCGACCTTGGTAAGCGTGCCGTCGCCGGGTCCCTCGGTCACAACGACCTTGGTGCTTGCAGCCTCGTCGTCGGCAGCAAAGCCGCACTCGTCACAGTAGACAAGTGAGGCCTCGCCGGCGTCGGCCAGAGCCATGTACTCGACGGAGGTGTCGCCGCCGATCTCGCCGGAGTCGGCGACAACGGGCAGAGCCTTGATGTAGCAGCGCTCGCAGATGTTGGCGTAGGCCTGCTTCATCTTGTCGTATTCCTCCTGCAGGCTCTCCTGCGTGGCAGAGAAGCTGTAGGCGTCCTTCATGATGAACTCACGGCCGCGCATCAGGCCAAAGCGGGGACGGAACTCATCGCGGAACTTGTCCTGGATGTGATAGAGGTTCACTGGCAGCTGCTTGTAGGAACGCAACTCATTGCGCACCAGGGCAGTCACGGTCTCCTCGTGCGTGGGTCCGAGCACAAACTCGCGGCCGTGGCGGTCATCAAAGCGCACAAGCTCCTTGCCATAGGCATCGATACGGCCGGACTCACGCCACAGCTCGGCATCGACCATGATGGGCATCATAAGCTCCTGGGCGCCGGCAGCGTCCATCTCGTCGCGCACGATGTTCTCAATCTTGCGGATCGAGCGCCAAGCAAGCGGCAGATAGGAATACAGGCCGGCGGCCTCCTTGCGGATCATGCCGGCACGGAGCAACAGGCGGTGGCTGGCGAGCTCAGCGTCCGCCGGATCCTCTTTAAGCGTCGGCGCATAGAGCTTAGACATATACATTGCTCGAGTCATTTACTTCTCCTCAATAAGCTTGTCGACCTCGGCCATAAGCGCGTCGACAATTTGATCCTCAGCTACTTTACCAATGATCTGGCCATGCGAAAAGAGCAAGGCCTGACCACGTCCGCAAGCAACGCCCAGGTCGGCATCAGAAGCCTCACCGGGGCCATTAACGGCACATCCCATGACGGCAATCGAAAGCGGCGCGGCATAGTTCTTAAGCCGCTCGGTTACTTCCTCGGCGATGGGAATCAGGTTAACCTGGCAGCGGGCGCACGTGGGGCAAGAGACAATCTCGGGACCACGGCGACGCAGGCCCAGTGACTGCAAAATTCCCCAGGCGACCGGCGGCTCCTCAACCGGATCGGCCGTGAGCGACACACGCATGGTGTCACCGATGCCTTCGGAAAGCAAGATACCCAAGCCTACAGAGCTCTTGATGGTGCCCTGAAGCTTGGTCCCCGCCTCCGTCACGCCCAGGTGGAGCGGAACATGCGGTATCTCGCGCGACAGGGCGCGATAGGTATCAAGCGTCGTCTGTACGCTATGGGCCTTGGCGGATAGCACGATGTTGGTAAACCCACGGTCCTCAAAGTGCCGCACAAAGCGTTCGCTCGACATCACGAGCTTTTCGGGCTGCGTGAGGTCGTCGCGCTCGGCAATATCTTGCTCAAGCGAGCCCGCGTTCACGCCAATGCGAATCGCGCAGCCCGCGGCACCCGCGGCATCGATGACAGCGTCAACCTTGGCCCAATCGCCGATATTGCCGGGGTTGATGCGCAGCTTAGAGGCACCAGCCTCGACAGCGCCAATGGCAAGCTTATGGTTAAAATGGATATCGGCGACGATTGGCACCGGAGACTCGGCACAAATCGTGCGAAAGCCCTCGAGCGCAGCCTCGGTAGGCACGCTCACGCGCACGATATCGCAGCCAGCCTGCGCCAACGCGCACACTTGCGCAAGCGTTGCCTGGGCATCAGCAGTATCGGTGCAGGTCATAGACTGAACCACGACCGGAGCGCCACCACCGATCTGCACGCCGCCCACATGCACGGGGCGCGTCAACTCGCGAGGCAAAGGATGGGATAAAGACAATCCAAACACTCCCCTACAGAATAAATCGAAGGATGTCGGAACGAAGCATATAGACAAACAGCAGTGCAAAGAGCGCGATGCCGACATAGCTGACGATTGTCTGCACTTTGAGCGGCAGCTCGCGGCCCGCAATCTTTTGAATGATCTCGATGACCAGCTTGCCGCCATCGAGCGGTGGGATGGGCAGCAGGTTCATAAAGCCAAGCGAGAACGAAATGAGGGCGGCAAACGAAAGGAACGTGGCAGGGCCGGCAGCAGCGGCCTGTGAGGACATAACGCTAATACCCACGATCGAAGAAGACTGATCGAGAATCTCCATCGTATGCTGCGGCTGGAGCAGGCGCATCACGCCATCCGCTGTCTGCACGACATAGGAGAACGACAGGCGAGCCGACGTGATGGGGTCTAAACGGACCACCTGCGTAGAGGCATACACACCTAGGCGCTCGTCCTCTTTGAGCGCAACCGTGGTCGAATGCTGCTTGCCGTCACGCTCGTACTCGATGGCGATATCGTCCTTACCGGCGGCCTTGCCGATGACATCGTAGACATCCATCCAAGTGGAACATGAGACACCGTCAACCGAAAGGATCGCATCACCGGCCTCGATACCCGCCTTGGCGGCAATAGACCCCTCGTCAACCTGACCGATCACGTTGGTATCCATCGGCACGGTGACACCCGCAATGGAATAGATGCTCATAAGGAGCAAAAAACCCGTCAAGATATTGACGATAATGCCCGCGAGCAGCATAAAGGCGCGCTTGAGAAAGCCTTGGCCAAGATAGGTGTGCGAGCGCTCTTGCGCAAGGAACTCGGCCTCGCCGCACGGCAGCTCCCACACATCGCCCTCGGCAGTCGCATGTTCGCGATCGAAACGGCGACCATCAAAGGTGGTATAGCCTGCCTTGTCTCGCGGCAACGTCTGATACTTGGTGGGATAGTAGCTGCGCGAAGGCTTTTCCCCTTCTTCATACCAGGGAGCGATAGAGCCCCAGCCCAACAGCAAAGCACAGGCCTCGAGCACATCCTCCTCGGACAGCTCGAGCTCGACGGCAAGATCGTCCACCGTCACCCGGCCGTGGCGATAGATGGCCGCGAGCACGCGATCGGCACACGAGACGTCGGTCGGATCCATGCCGCAGATGGCAGCATAGCCACCCAGCAGCAGCGGCGTCACGCCAAACTTGGTTCCAATGCGACGCGATGTGTGATGGATATCAAAGCGGCACGGCAGGCCCAAAAAGAACTCGGTCACCCGGACGCCGCAGGCACGCGCCGCCAAAAAGTGGCCGCCCTCGTGCAAAAACACGAGGACGGAAAGCATCAGCAGGCCCCAAAAGACCGATGAGAGAACGCTCAGAACAGTATCCATAAAACGAAAAAGCAATCCTTATGGGTTAGGAACGGGTTGCGGCGAGCACCTGCGCAGCCTTTTCACGCGCCCACGCATCGATGTCGCGAAGCTGCTCAAACGAATCGACCACCTGCATATCGTGGGCGTCCATGCAGGATTCCACAATGCGATCGATATCGGTAAAGCTGCAGCCATCGTGCAGGAAGGCATCGACGGCGACCTCGTTGGCGGCATTGAGCACGCACGGCATGGTGCCACCCGTCTTGCCGGCACGCTCGGCCAGTGCCAGACAGCGGAAGGTATCCATGTCGGCAGCATCAAACGTGAGCTGCCCCAGCTCGCGGAAATCGATACGAGGCGCCGGAGTATCCCAACGCTCGGGATACGAGAACGCGAACTGGATGGGAATACGCATGTCGGATGCACCGAGATGCGCCATCACGGAGCCGTCGGCGAACTCGACCATAGAGTGAATCTTGGACTGACGCTGCACGACCACGTTAATGAAATCGAGGTCGCAGTTAAACAGATGCATGGCCTCAATGCGCTCCAGGCCCTTGTTCATGAGGGTGGCGGAGTCAATGGTGATCTTGGCACCCATGGCCCACGTGGGATGCGCGAGGGCATCGGCACGCGTCACGCGATCGAGCTCGTCGCGCGTGCGGCCAAAGAACGGACCGCCCGAGCAGGTGAGCCAAATGCAGTGGGCCTCGCGCGGGTTCTCCCCCAGATAGCACTGGTAGATGGCGGAATGCTCAGAGTCGACCGGAATAAGCTGGCCCGGTTGCGCCAACGGCATAAGCAAGTCGCCACCGACGACGAGGGACTCCTTGTTGGCAAGGGCAAGGCGCTTATTCGAGGTCAAGGCCGCATGGCTCGCCTCGAGACCGGCGGCGCCCACAATAGCGACGAGCACACAGTCGACATCGTCGCGACGCGCGAGCTCGCAAACCGCCTGCGCGCCAACGCCGAGCTGTGTGCCCTCGGGCAACTCCTGCAGCACGGCGTCATCGCCATGAGCGACATCGGCAACGGCAACCGCCGGAACCGAGAACTCGCGGGCAGCGGCAACGAGCTCCGAGGTGCTGGAATTAACGGACAGCGCCGTCACCTGCAGGCGATCGGCATGCTGGCGGCACACATCGAGCGCCTGGGTGCCGATAGAGCCCGTACAACCCAGGATGGCAACGCGAAGGCGTCCATCGGGGCCATACGTCGTCTGGAAGGACATTACAGCACGCCTCCAATCATCAGCAACAGCTGTGCGGTGATGCAACCGAAGATAAGCGAATCGCTACGATCGAGCATTCCGCCGTGGCCCGGGATAAGGTTGCCGGAATCCTTGACGCCCACACCGCGCTTGATGCGCGACTCGATAAGGTCGCCGATAACGCCCAGAATGGACACGACCACGCCGCACAGCAGCGCATAGGGCAGGCTGAGCTTGTAGAAGTGCGTCGCCCACAGGATGAGCCAAATCAAAACCGAGCCCAAGATGCCGCCGGCAAACCCCTCCCAGCTCTTTTTGGGGGAGATCTTGGGAACCATCTTGTGCTTGCCGATACGGCTGCCCACGATGTAGGCAAACGAATCGGAGACCCAAAGGGACGCGCAAACGCCCACTGAAAGCAGGGCGCCGGCAAAACCGGGCACGGCATCGCGCAGCAGCACGATAGCCGACAGCATAAAGCCAGTGTAGATGGGACCCATGAGCGTCACGGCCACATCAGAGATGCGGGTACGCGGCGACCAGACATACCAAATGCCCACAGCGAGCATCAAGGCAAAAAGCAGGGCATTCAGCAACATCGAATCGCCCAACGCCGACAGCGGAAAGAGTACGGCGGCAGCGATACCCATGCGCTCGTTAGCCATCTTGCCATCGAGCCTTGTCATACGGAAAAACTCATAGCAGCACAGACCGCTCATGACAGAAACAAAGATGGCCGTGGGCACGATACCCAAAACCAGGCACAGGATAAAGACAACGGCGTAGACGATACCGGCGGCGGCACGGGTAAAAAAGCCCGCCAGCCACGAACCGGTGCCGCTCTTCGCTGCAGGCGCTCCCGCAGTGGCAGCCTTGCGCGCAGGCGCCGCGGAAACTGGCGTCTTGGGAGCAGATGCCTTGGGACGATCGGACACGATTAAGCCTCCTCGGTCTTGCTCAGTCCACCAAACCTACGGTCACGGCCCTGATAGGCCAAAATGGCGTCGACAAGGCCCCAACGATCAAAGTCGGGCCAATAGGTATCGGTGACGTAGAATTCGGAATAAGCCACCTGCCACAGCAGATAGTTCGAAAGGCGCAGCTCACCAGAGGTGCGAATCACAAGCTCAGGATCGGGAAGGCCGGCAGTATAGAGGTGGGAAGCCACCATGTCGTCATCAATTGCGGCAGGATCGATCTTACCGGCGGCAGCGTCGAGTGCAATCTGACGGACAGCGCGGGTAATCTCGGCACGCGCGCCGTAGTTGACGGCAAGCGCCAGCGTCATACCGGTGTGATCGGCGCACTCGGCAAGACCGCGCTCAAAAACGTCGCGAGTCTTCTTGGGCAGCGCGGAAATGTCACCCAAAAAGACTACGCGCACATTTTCGCGCTTCAGAAGCGGCAGCTCGTCGATAAACGTCTTGGCAAACAGGTGCATCAGAACGTTGACTTCGTGCTGCGGTCGATTCCAGTTTTCGGTCGAAAATGCATAGGCCGAAAGCACGTCGACGCCCAGGCGCACGCAGGCGGTAATGATCTCGCGCAGCGAGACGATACCCGCCTTGTGGCCCTCGGTGCGTGCAAGACCGCGCGACGTGGCCCAACGACCGTTGCCGTCCATGATGCACGAGATATGGTGCGGAATGTTATTGAGGTCAAGGTCGGAAAAACCGACGCCCGCAGGGGCGTCGGCAAAGTACTCGACCAGTTTATGCTCGTCGTATTGCACCTTAGATCTCCATGACCTCGGCTTCTTTTTCCTTCAGAAGCTCCTCGACCTTGGCGACATACTCATCGGTATACTTCTGGACCTTGGCCTGCTCGCGACGGACATCGTCCTCGGTGAGCTCCTCATCGCGCTCGAGCTTGTTGTTGAAGTCGCGACGGATGTTACGGATAGACACCTTGGCCTGCTCGGCGTACTCGCGGCACTCCTTGACGAGTTCGCGACGGCGCTCCTCAGTGGGGGCCGGGAACGGCAGACGAACGACGGTGCCATCGGAGTTGGGGGTAATACCCAGATCGGAAGCGCCGATGGCCTTGACGATAGCATTGATAAGCGCCTTGTCCCACGGCTCGATGAGCAGCATGTGAGCCTCGGGGGTCTTGACGGCGGCAACCTGCGTGACCGGCGTGGGAACACCGTAATAATCGACGGTGATGTCGGACAGAATGTTGGCATTGGCGCGGCCGGTACGAACTTTGGAGAAGTTATGCTTGAGGGACTCGAGCGACTTGTCCATATGGGCGGTGATGTTCTCTGCCATGCTTAATCCTCCTGATAGACGAGCGTGCCGACGGGCTCACCCGAAAGCGCGCGCTTGACGGTGTCCTCGCCATCGATGTTGAGGACCAAAATCGGCATACGGTTATCCTGGCACAGAGCCGTAGCCGTGGAATCCATAACCTGCAGGCCGCGAACGAGAACCTCGTGATAGGTAATCTTGTCAAAACGGACGGCATCGGCACACTTGACGGGATCCTTGTCGTAGATGCCGTCAACCTTGGTGGCTTTAATCAGAATCTCGGCGCCGATCTCGCACGCACGAAGAGCCGCGGCGGTGTCGGTCGTAAAGTACGGATTGCCCGAACCGGCGGCAAAAATAACGACGTTGCCCTTGGAAAGGTGGTTGATGGCGCGACGGCGAATATAGGGCTCGCAGATCTCGTTCATCTGGATAGCGCTCATCACGCGGCAGGGAACATCGTTATGCTCGAAGGCATCCTGCAGAGCGAGCGCGTTCATAACGGTTGCCAGCATGCCCATGTAGTCGGCCTGAGCACGCTCCATGCCACCGGCAGCGCCGGCCATGCCGCGGAAAATATTGCCGCCGCCGACAACGACGCCGACCTCATGGCCAACGGCGAGCAGCTCCTTGACCTGCTTGGCAAGATGATCGGTAACCTTGGGGTCGATGCCATATTGGCCGTCGCCCATCAGTGCTTCGCCGGAAAGCTTAAGAAGCACGCGTTTATATCGGATGTCGGACAAAGCGATCCTCCTTTAATTAGACTCTCAATATGATATCAAAGGCTCTGATAAGAGCCATGAAAAAGCAGGCTGTGAGTAAAACCCACAGCCTGCTCATTACCAGCTACAAGAGCTTATTTACTCGCCACGGACCAGACGGTCAAAGGCAACGACGGTAATGGTGTCGCCGAGCTCCTTGGAGACCTGCTCAGCGTACTTCTTGATGGTGAGGGAGCTGTCCTTGATGAACTCCTGCTCGGTGAGCACGGACTGCTTGTAGAACTTCTCCAGACGGCCAACAGCCATCTTCTCCTGGATAGCCTCGGGCTTGCCGGACTCGGCAGCCTGGGCCATGTAGATCTGCTTCTCGTGCTCGACGGTCTCGGCCGGAACCTGATCGCGGGTGGCGCAGATCGGTGCGACGGCGGCAACCTGAAGGGCAACGTCGTGAGCGAAGGTCTTGAAGGACTCAGCCTGAGCGGTCTCGGCCTTCTCGAAGGCGAACTCGACGAGGACGCCGATCTTACCACCCATGTGGATGTAAGAAGCGAGCGCGCCGTTCTCGGCCATGCGGGCAGCGAAGCGGGAGATCTTCATGTTCTCGCCCATGATGTGAATCATCTCGGTGAGCTCGGAGGAAACGGTCTCCTCGCCCATCGGCTTCTCGAGCAGAGCGTCGACGTCAGCAGGCTCGGTGGTAGCGACAACCTCAGCGACCTTAGAAGCAAAGCCGGTGAACTTGGCGTTGGAGCCAACGAAGTCGGTCTCGCAGGAGAGCTCGAGCAGAGCGCCGGTCTTGCCATCCTCGGAGACGAACGCGGCGACAGCGCCCTCGTTGGTCTCACGGCCAGCCTTCTTGGCAGCCTTGGCAAGACCGTTCTTACGCAGAACGTCGACAGCGGCGTCCATGTCGCCGTCAGCCTCGACGAGAGCCTTCTTGCACTCCATCATCGGGGAGTCGGTCATCTCGCGGAGCTGCTTGACCATAGCGGCGGTAATCTGGGCCATTGTGGTTCCTTTCAAAGAGATGAAAAAGAATTAACTAAGACTGATCTACTCGGCCTTGGGCTCAGCGGCCATCTCGGCCTCGGAGACCTGCTCCTTGCCGGAGCCAGCGAGGCAGGCGTCAGCCATGAGCTCGCACATAAGGGTGACAGCGGAGATAGCGTCATCGTTGCAGGGGATGCCGTACTCGACCTCGTCGGGATCGGAGTTGGTGTCGATCAGAGCGACGACGGGGATGTTCAGGCGCTGAGCCTCCTTGATGGCGTTCTCCTCGCGCTTGGTGTCGATGACGAAGAGAGCCTGGGGCAGACCCTTCATGTCGCGGGCACCACCGAGGTTGGTCTGGAGCTTGGTGAGCTCCTTGCCGAGAACAGCCTGCTCCTTCTTGGGGAGCACTGCCATGCGGCCGTCCTCGACCATGGCCTCGAGCTCCTCCATGCGGTTGATGCGGGAGCGGATGGTGACGAAGTTGGTCAGCATACCGCCGAGCCAACGCTGGTTGATGTAAGGCATGTTGGCGCGCTCAGCAGCGTTCTTGACGGCCTCCTGAGCCTGCTTCTTGGTGCCGACGAACAGCACATTGCCGCCCTTGGCGACGTTCTTGACGAAGGTGTAGGCCTGATCGGCGTCGAGGATGGTCTGCTTGAGGTCGAGGATGTAGATGCCGTTGCGCTCACCGAAGATGAACGGCTTCATCTTGGGGTTCCAGCGACGGGTCTGGTGACCGAAGTGGCAGCCGGCCTCGAGCAGGGTGCGGATATTAATCTTGGTAGCCATGTTAAACCTCCTGTGGTTTGCCTCCGCGCGGGGTCATCCTCCAAAACCAACCCGGACATGTGCTACCAAAGCCCGGGCACCACGGTATGAAGTAGCCGCGCGTGCGTGATAAAAACCTGTTGCCGTGAAGCAACCCGATGAATGATAGCAGGAATGCTTCTTCCTGCCAACCCGCAATCAAAACCACACACCTGAGCGCGGCGCGGGACGTCCCAGCCACTATTCGCCGCGGGGATGGGCTTGAGCCACAGCCCGCTTAAGCCGATCGGGTGTGAGATGCGTGTAGATCTGCGTCGTGGACAGGCTCGCATGGCCCAGCAGCTCTTGAACCGAGCGCAGGTCCGCACCGCCCTCGAGCAAGTCGGTCGCAAAGGTATGGCGCATCGCATGCGGGGCGATGTCGGCAGGCATGCCGGCGAGCGTCGCCAGCGTATGAAACCGCCGCCTGAGCATGGCGGCACTCATGCGATTACCGCGCGCCGATATAAGCAGCGGATGCGGCCCGGTAGCGGGGTCACGACGCTTTGCCTGAGCGAGCAACTCCGGCCTCCCCTCCTCAATATAGAGACGCGTCGCCTCGAGCGCACGACGATACAGAGGGACGATACGTTCTTTGCTCCCCTTGCCCCACAGGCGCAGCGTGCGTTCGGACCACGCAATGGACTCCACATTGAGTGCTGCGAGCTCAGAGATACGGGCGCCCGAGGCATAGAGCAGCTCGAGCATCGCCGCATCGCGCAGTCCCGCGGGTGTTGAGGTATCAGGCGTCTTGAGCAGCGCCTCCACCTGATGGGTCGTAAGGACGCCCGGCAGGTCACGCGGCAGCTTGGGCGATGCGATCGCCGAGACTGCATCGCCCTCCACGACCCCCTCGGCAGCCATCCATCGATAGAGCGATCGGATAGCCGACAGATGCGCCGCAAGCGTTCGGGGAGCCACCTGCTCACGCGAAAGCTCGGCAAGATAGCGACGAATGGTGCGCACGTCGGCAGCGAAAGCATCGATATCCTCGCGCTCGCACCAGGCAGCAAAGCGCTCCAGCCTCGAGCCATAGGCCGTCACCGTATTGGGAGAAAGCCCCTCGACACGTGCGATATAGGCGATAAACGAGTCGACGGTGTCGTACAGGTCAAAGGCTATGACCGGTCGCCTCCAAACAGATCGGGGCAAGTGGCCAGATAGGCATCAAGGGCCTCGAGCGCACGGTCCGCATAGGCCTGGTAGCGGTCGCGCTTGCTGCGGCGCTTACCATCCTCGAGTGGCGGCACCAGGCCAAAGTTGACATGCATGGGCTGGTAGCCCACGGTGGCAGGATCGGTCGCATAGCCCACGAGCGCGCCCAGGGCGCCCACGCGGGGCAACTCGACGCCCGCGGCGCCGATAGCCTCGGCATAGGTGTTGAGCGCCGCGAGCAGACCGGTCGCCACGGCTTCCATGTACCCCTCGGTGCCGGTGATCTGACCGGCCAGGCGCACGCCGGTACCAGGCACGGCAAAAGTGCCATCGAGCACGTGCGGGGCGTCGACAAAGGTATTGCGGTGCATGACACCGTAGCGGAAGAACTCAGCGTTCTCCAGGCCCGGCACCATATGGAAGACGCGCTTCTGCTCGCCAAAGGTCAGGTTGGTCTGGAAGCCCACCAGGTTATAGGCGGTCTTCTCCTTGTTCTCGGCACGCAGCTGAATCGCCGCCCAAGGGCGACGTCCGGTACGCGGGTCGGTGAGGCCGACGGGCTTCATGGCGCCAAAGCGAATGGCGTCCTTGCCGGTGCGCGCAACTTCCTCGGCAGGTTGGCAGGCCTGAAACAGATCGCCGCCCTCAAAGTCTTTGAGCACCACGCGGTCGGCCGTGGTAAGTGCCTCGATAAAGGCCTCGTACTCCTCCTTGTTGAGCGGAGCGTTGAGATAGTCGCCGCTCCCCTGCTCCTCGTAGCGCGACTGCGAAAACAGCACGTCCATATCGAGCGTGGAGGCATCGACGATCGGCGCCGCGGCATCGAAGAACGCAAGGGCGTCGCCACCGACGAGCTTCATGACCTCTTCGCTCAGCGCCGGCGAGCACAAGGGGCCGGCGGCAATGACCACGTGACCTTCGGGAATCTGCGTGACCTCGCCGTGAATGATCTCGATATTGGGACGGGCGGCAACCTCGGCCTCGACAAACTCGGAAAACTTGACGCGGTCGACCGCCAAGGCGCCACCGGCGGGAACAGCCGCGCGATGGGCGCAATCGAGCAGGACTGAACCCATGCGCTCAAGCTCGGCCTTCAGCAATCCAGCCGCGGAATCCGGACGGGTCGACTTAAACGAATTGGAACAGACGAGCTCTGCCAGGTGATCGGTATGGTGGGCCGGGGAGCTAACCTGGGGGCGCATCTCGCACAGCCTTACGGCGAGCCCGCGATCTGCCAGCTGAATCGCGCACTCCGAACCCGCCAGACCGCCACCGATAACCGTCACCTGATCAAACAGCATCTGCAAACACCTTTCTAATTGACATGTTTTCCATTGTGACCGAAGGGTGTCTGAGCGTGAAGGGCAAACTTGGAGGGCGCATACCTTCCATCCATCATGCGCTCGATAAGGCCCTCGAGTTCAAGCGAACCCAAGAGTTTGAGTACGCCGACAGCATCGAGCGAGACGAGCGCCGCGATGTCGTCGACCTTGAGCGGAGAGGCGATGAGCGCATGCATCACGGTCTGCTGTGTTTGATCCAGGTCGGCAATGCCGGGAGCATCGGGGCGCGAGTAGCGCAGGGTGCCGTAGATGCGTGAAATAGCCATCTCGATAGATTCCTCGTCGATGATGCAGCAGGCACCGTTCGCAATGAGGTAATTCGTGCCACGCGACTCGGGCGATAGGATCGACCCTGGCACCGCAAGAAGTTCTCGCCCCAAATCCATAGCAGCCTCGGCTGTAGAAAACGTCCCGGAAGGCATACCCGCCTCGGATACAAAGAGGGCTTGCGACAGGGCCGCGATTACGCGATTGCGGCGCGGAAAGGCAAACTTGCGCGGACCCATGCCCCACGGAGAGATCGACACGACCGCGCCACCCGTATCGAGCGTGCGCGTAATAAGCCCCGCGCTCGAACGCGGGTAGACCACGTCGGCGCCCGTCCCCAGCACCACGACGTGTTTGCCGCCGGCATTGACCGCAGCCCAACCCGAGGCCTGGTCACAACCGACCGCGCCGCCCGAAACTACCGTCACGCCCGCCTCGACCGCAACCTTTGCCGCAAGCTCTGCCACGGCAAGACCATACGGAGAGGCCTTGCGCGCGCCGATGATGGAGAGCGCGGGCGTCGAAAGCACCTCGGGGTTGCCGCGCACATAGAGCGTCTGGGGTACATCAGAAAGCTCCAAAACGGTCTCGGGATACAACGCATCACCTGGATGCAGCTCAAAGGTTCCCTCGGCTATCATTGGTCCCTCCTTCCCTGGTACATCGCCGCCTCGAGCACATGGTCCTGCGTCACCTGCTCGCTCTCGGCGACGTCAGCGATTGTACGCGCGATACGCACCAGGCGCACGATGCCGCGGCCCGTGAGATGCGTGCGCTTCGACAGGCCGAGCACACACTTCTCCGCCGCATCATCGAGCTCAAAGGTCGAAACGACGCCGTCAATGGACCGTGTCTCGTCATCCTCGGCCTCGGCATCAGCATCGTCCATACGGGATTCGCGCCAAGCGCGAAAAGCGCGACCGCGCACAACGTAGTCACGTAACTCAGCTGACGACATACCCTCCGCGCCCTCGATAATCACCTGAGGGTCGGGACGGGTCACATCGATCATCATGTCGATACGGTCGGCCAAAGGACCGCGCAGTTTAGACCGATAGCGCTCGACCATCGCCGCCGAGCAGCGACACGGTACCTCACGATCGCCCAAAAAGCCGCAGGGGCAGGGATTGCTCGCAGCCAGCAGCTGAAAGCGCGACGGGAAGGTAAAAGCCCCGTCGACGCGTACGATCCTGACGTAGCCGCGTTCGATGGGCTGACGCAGCGTCTGCAGCACACCCGTGGGAAACTCAGCAAGCTCGTCCAAAAAGAGCACGCCGCCATGAGCAAGGCTGATCTCACCCGGGTGCACCGGGCGCCCACCGCCGATAAGACCTGCGGTCGAAATACTGTGATGAGGACTGCGGAAGGGCCGGTGCCCTGCCAACAAGCCATCAATGTTCTCACCCAAAACCGAATGGATGCACAGCGCCTCCTGTTGATCCTCAACGGAAAGCTCGGGCAGGATGCCGGTCATACGACGCGCGAGCATCGTCTTGCCCGATCCCGGGGACCCGATCATGAGCAAGCCGAGTTCTCCTGCCGCCGCAAGCGCCATGCCGCGCTTGGCGACCTCCTGCCCCATTACGTCGGCATAGTCGAGCTCGGGCTCAAAGGTCGCCTCGAGCACTTCAGAATCCAAGTAGTGCCGCGCGGCATCGCCCATGCCATGGGCAAGCTGAGACAAATGATCGATGAATCCACAATCCACGCCCGCGAGTGGCACATGCTGGTCTGACCTGCCGGCGATAAAAGACAGCCCCATGTCGCGAGCCAGCAGCTGAAACGCCACCTCGCCCTTGACAGGAAGCACCGTACCGTCCAAGCCAAGCTCACCAGCGATAAGACAACGATCGAGGTTGTCGCGGGGAATCTGACCATCGGCCGCCAATACCGCGATGGCGATGGGCAGATCAAAGCCGCTACCGGTCTTGCGAATATCGCCGGGCGCTAGGTTGACCGTAATGCCCGAGCGCGGGATCTCGAACCCGGCGGAGCGCATCGCGCAGCGAATACGACCGCGTGACTCCATCACCTCCATGCTCGGAATGCCGAGCATCTGGATGCCCGGAACGCCACCGGCAAGCGAGACCTCGACCGTGACGTGAATCGCCTCGACGCCGCGGATGCAGGCCGCGTGAACGGCAAACGTCTCGAACGCCATCACGACACCTGCCAATCGAACGCGTTGTACTGATGCTCGATCTCGGCGATATGCCCGCCACGAATGGTGACGCCCACGGCATCGAAGCGAATCGCCTTGAGCGGATAATGCTCCATGAGGTAGCAACTTGCGATGCGGCGGTAGCGGCGTTGCTTTTGGGCGTCCACGGCCTCCTCGGGAAAGACCCGCGTGCTGCAATCCAGTGCAACTCGTCTGGTTTTGACCTCGGCCATCACCACGACATCGTCGAGCTCATCGAGCAGCACCAGATCGGCCTCGCCCTCGGTGCAACGATAACCCTGCTCCAGCAAGGTGTAGCCGCGCTCGTTAAAGTAGTCGATGGTGATCAGCTCGCCCAGCATGCCCAGCTCGCGGGGACTGAGTCCCTTGATAAAGTCGGGCGTCATCGCCCCACAGTCGAGCTCGCCGTTTTCCCAACGCTCCTTGAGTTGCTGCGTCTTGCTCTTTTTGCTTGCGGCACTCATGGGGTCTCCTTTCCCGCACACTGCATTGCCCCGATGATGAGGGCACCTTTCATGCGGGTAAGTACCGGAAGCAAACCAAAAGCTGACCAAATGCCGTCAAAAAACGGGCCGTACGCAGCAATGGTGTTGCATACGGCCCGCTACCAGCAGGTTTATAGAACCTTTAAGGTCCCCATCTCCACAATTGGCCTAGAAAAGGCGCTCAGTCTGCAGAAAGTTTCCGCAAAAGCTCACGCGGTGCAGCGGACAAAGTCCATGTTTGCGAATGGCCTCGATATGCTCGGGGCTCGCATAGCCCTTCGACTCGGCCAGATGGTACTCGGGGTACTCGGCGTCGCACTCGACCATCATCTCGTCACGCGTGACCTTTGCCATGATGGACGCCGCGGCGATGCAGGCGATCTTGGCATCGCCCTTCACCACATCGCGCTCGTTAGGAACGGCGCCCAAGGGGTTGCCATCCATGAGGACGCAGTCGGGTTCAAGTCCCGTATCGGCCACGGCGCCCGCAACGGCGGTACGGATAGCACGGGCCATGCCCATCTCATCGATATCCTTAGGCGCGATATGGCAAAAACCGATCGCCGTCGCCACCTCGGCAATCTTCACTGAGAGCAACTCGCGGCGCGCCGGCGTGAGCTTTTTGGAATCGTTGATGCCCCAGACGCGCGGCTCCATAGGAAGGCAGACGGCGCATACCGTCAAAGGACCGGCCACCGATCCGCGACCCACCTCGTCGACACCAACGACCACCCCATTGCCGCCAAGCTCATGCATAAGCTCGTACATGTCATTGACGCGCTCGCGCTCGGCAAGTTCCTTGGCATGGCGCTTAAGAGCACGCTCGCAAGCCTTGATCACCTGCTGGCGCGGGTCCTCGCGATAATGCTCCACGAGGGCGGGGATCTCCTCAAACGTTGCGCTCGCCAGCTCTCCGGCAACCTGCGATGCCGAAACCGAGCTCGTCATATTGGCCATACCAGGCCCTCCTTGCATGCAAATCAGATAAAAAGAAGGGCCACCCGAAGGTGACCCTTGTGTCCAAACGAGTGGACAGACGCTGCGATCTTCTTAGCGCTTCTCGGGGATGCGAGCAGCCTTGCCCACCTTGTCGCGGAGGTAGTACAGCTTGGCGCGACGGACGCGACCATGACGGACGACCTCGAGCTTGGCGATCTTGGGGCTGTGAAGCGGGAAGGTACGCTCAACACCGACACCGAAGGACATCTTGCGGACGGTGAAGGTCTCGCGGGCACCGGCGCCGGCCATGCGGATGACGTCGCCCTGGAAGACCTGAATGCGCTCGCGGTCGCCTTCCTTAATGCGGTAGTGAACCTTGACGTTGTCGGCGACGCGAACCTGAGGAATGTCCTCGCGGATCTGCTGACGCTCGATTGCGCGGATGTAATCCATGTGCAATTCCTTACTCTTCTAGAGGTGCCGTACCACCTTGGCCGGCACGTAGTTGAACAAACGTATTCGAGTATACACGCGCGGGTTTCTGCTGCAAGAACAATTTTTTGCGCAGACAAAAAGACAAAACCCGCACATGATAACCGCCCGTCTCACGAATGAGACGGGCGGCATGAAGGGGGCTACGCTAGGCGTCTAAACCCAAAACGTTACGCGGAACGCTTGGCCTCGAGCTTGGCCTGAGCGGCAGCCAGGCGCGCGAGGGGCACGCGATAGGGCGAGCAGGACACGTAGTCCACGTCGGCCACGTTAAACAGGCCCTTGATGGACTTGGGGTCGCCGCCGTGCTCGCCGCACACGCCAAAGTGCATGTCGGGATTGGTGGCGCGGCCCTTCTCGACGGCCAAGCGCACGAGCTCCAGCACCGCCGCGTCGATGGTCTCGAAGGGGTTGTCTTTCAGGATCTTTTTATGCATGTACAGCGGGATGAACTTGGCCTCGGCGTCATCGCGCGAGAAGCCAAAGGTCGTCTGGGTGAGGTCGTTGGTGCCAAAGCAGAAGAAGTCGGCATGATGGGCGATCTCGTCAGCGACCATGCAGGCACGCGGCAGCTCGAGCATCGTGCCCACGGGAATATTGAGCTCGACGCCTTCCTCGGCGGAAACCTCGGCGATCACGCGCTCGATAACCTCGCGGGTCTGGACATGCTCGGCCGTGATGGAAACGAGCGGAACCATGATCTCGGGGCGCGGGTCGACACCCTCCTTGATAAGGCGGGCAGCGGCCGTGGCGACGGCGCGAACCTGCATGAGCGGCAGATCGCCAAAGACGACGGACAGGCGCACGCCGCGCAAGCCCAGCATGGGGTTGGACTCGACCATGCCGTCAATGCGACGCAGGCGGGCGCGCAGGGCAGTGAGCTCCTCCTCGGGAGCGCCGGCGGCCTCCTTCTTGGTGATGGCGACCTCGAGCTCGCGAGGATTATCCAGGAACTCATGAAGCGGCGGATCGAGCAGGCGGACGACCACATCGCGACCGGACATGGTCTTGAACATCGCCAGGAAGTCCTCGGTCTGAACCTTGAGCAAGTCGGCCAGGGCCTGCTGCTTCACGGCCTCATCGTCAGACAGGATAAAGCTCTGGATGATGTTCTTGCGATCGCCCAGGAACATGTGCTCGGTGCGGCACAGACCGATGGCCTCGGCGCCAAACTCGAGCGCGAGCTCGGCATCCTCGGGGTTGTCGGCGTTGACGCGCACGTGGTTGGCGTGACCGTCGGTCTCGTCCAAACGGATCTCATCGGCCCAAGACAGGATGGTGTCCAGGTCGCCGGTGAGCTCGGCCGAAACCAGGTCGACGGCGCCGTCGACGACGATGCCCTGGGTACCGTCGATGGAGATGACATCACCCTCGCGCAGCACGCGGTCGCTGCCCTCGATGTGCACGACCTTCTCGGCAGCGTCGATATGGAAGCGCTCAACACCGCAGACGCAGGGCGTACCCATGCCGCGGGCGATAACGGCGGCATGGCTCGTCTTGCCGCCATGGCTGGTCAGGATGCCCTCGGCGGCGACCATGCCCTTCAGGTCGTCGGGGTTGGTCTCCCAACGAACCAGAATGACCTTGTGACCCTCGGCGGAACGTGCGACGGCGTCATCACTCGAGAACACGACCTCGCCCACGGCGGCACCAGGGCTGGCGTTAAGGCCGCTGGCCAGGGCCTCGTACTTCTTGGAGGCGTCGAACTGCGGGTGCAGGAGCTGGTCGAGCTGCGCGGGATCGATGCGGCTCACAGCCTCCTCGCGGGTGATGAGGCCCTCCTCGACCATTTCGATAGCAATGCGCAGGGCGGCAGTGGCGGTGCGCTTGCCCACGCGGGTCTGGAGCATCCAGAGCTTGCCCTGCTCGATGGTAAACTCGATATCGCACATATCGCGGTAATGATCCTCGAGCGTCAGGAACACGCGCTCGAGCTCCTCGCCTGCGGACTCGAGGCCCGAGGTGGTCTTGAGGTCGGCGATGGGCTCGGTGTTGCGGATGCCGGCGACGACGTCCTCGCCCTGGGCATTCACCAAAAAGTCGCCATAGAACTCCTTGGTGCCGTCGGCCGGGTTGCGCGTAAAGGCGACGCCGGTCGCAGAGGTCTCGCCCTTGTTGCCAAAGGCCATGGCCTGGACGTTGACGGCGGTGCCGAGCTCGTCGGAAATGCCGTGCTGCTTGCGGTAGATGCAGGCGCGCTCGTTCATCCAGCTGCCAAAGACGGCCTGGATGGCAAGGCGCAGCTGGAGCTCCGGATCGTGCGGGAAAACGGGCTTACCGTCGGCGACCTCGAGCTCGGGATACAGGGTCGCCTCGACGTTCTCGGAGAAGATGCCCTTAAAGGTCTCGACGAGCTCCTGCAGGTCCTCGGCCGAAAGCTCGGAATCGACACGAACGCCGGCGACCAGGCGGGCCTGGGTCAGGGCGTTCTCGAATAGGTCGGCGTCGACGCCCATGACGACGTTGGAGAACATCTGGATAAAGCGACGGTAGCTGTCCCAGGCAAAGCGCGGGTTTTGCGTCTGCGCGATAAGGCCCTGGACGGAATCGTCGTTGAGGCCCAGGTTGAGGACCGTGTCCATCATGCCGGGCATGGAGAACGGAGCGCCCGAGCGAACCGACACGAGCAGCGGATCGGAGGCATCGCCGAGTTTCTTGCCGCAACGGGCCTCGAGGTCCGCCTCGGCGGCAACGATCTCATCGAGTGCGCCTTCGGGCCAGACGTTGCCGGCACCGGAGTACTCGACACAGGTCTGGCAGGTAATGGTAAAGCCACCGGGAACCGGCAGACCGATGCGGCTCATCTCGGCAAGGTTTGCGCCTTTGCCGCCAAGCACGAAGTTCATGGACTTGTCGCCCTCGGTGACACAGGTGCCCTGGGCGTCGGTTCCAAAACGGTAAACCCTCTTGCAATCGCTCACGATACTTCCCCTTCCATGCGCTTACACGCACGACCGTGGTAACGAATCGACCCGCCGGATGCGGGCCGTGAGGGAACTATACGGCGGGTTTTGGACAGGCTTGAGCAGAGGGTGCGCGGTTTGGTAAACGTGCTAAAACCGGCGGTAAACGGTAGGTAAAGGTGGCTACCTTATGAAGATACCACTACAAGGAAAGTGCAGGTCGGATGCGATGTTTTTGCTAAATCGCTTTATCATTTATCAGCATTATTTCCAAGTATTCTCTTTGGTTAGCTAAAAGAGCCCCGTCCCAAATTAGCTACCCAAACAACCTTGTCCCAAGTGAGCTACTTTTGTTGAGCGCGGCGGGCGGCACGGCGGGCTCTTGCCTCTTGAATCTCTTCGAGGTGAGCAATGATCTCGGCAGCGCTTTCCTCGATGGCTTTGCCGTCGGTACGCACAACAAAGCAGCCTAAGCGCTTCATGAGGGCACGAGCTTCCTCAAGCTCGCTGCGCACGCTCTCAGGCTCGGCATAGGAGCCGGCAACGGCACGGGCGTAGTCATCGCCCAAGCGGCTATCGCGAATCTCAGAAATAACGTCGACGGTCGAAATCAGGCCGAACAGGTGCATCGGGTCAACCTCGTAAATCGACTTGGGCGGCTCCATGCCATGCGCCAGTGGGACATTGGCGACCTTGTAGCCCTGATAGGCTAAATACATCGACAGCGGCGTCTTGGATGTACGCGACACACCCAGCAGCACGATATCGGCACCCGACAGATCGTCGCAACCACGACCGTCATCGTGCTCAACGAAATACTCCATGGCCTCGATACGATGGAAATAGCGGTCATCGGTCTTGTGAATCACGCCCGCAACGCACTTGGGCGGCACACCGATGAGCGACGACAGCACGGCAAGCGTCGGGCCGATCAGGTCGACCGAACGGATATGCAGCATACCTAGGTAATCGAGCACGCGGGCGCGAAGCGCCGGATCGACAATGGTATGGAACACGGCGACATCGCGATGGTCGGCATCGACGCGCGGCCCCACAAATGACTTGACCTGCTCCACGGAGGTCACCTTGGGCAGGCGCAAAACGCGAAAAGCCCCTTCATCAAATTGCCCGGACGCCGCAAGCACCACCTCACAAGCGGTATCGCCGAGCGAGTCGGAGATAACGATAACGGTGGGACGAGCGGTGACCGGGCAATCCATGCGGGGCTCCTTTTGCGCTTATGCGCAGGCTGGCTTACTTTTTGCGGGCAAGCTCACCGATGTTGGCAATGCCGGAGAAAACGGCCTCGAAGCGGTTGAGCAGCTTAAGGCGATTATCGCGAAGCTGCTCGTCCTTGTCCATGACCATGACCTCATCGAAGAAACGGTCGATGGGCGCGCGCAGGGCGGCGAGGGCGGCAAATGCGGCCGGGTAGTCCTCGGCAGCAAGGGCGGCATCGACGGCGGTCTGAGCAGCCTCGGAGGCGTCGGCGAGCGCAAGCTCGACCTCGCCCATCAGGCTGCGGTCATACTCCGCACCCAGCTCGGGCTTGGAGATATGCGCGGCGCGGGCATAGGCGGTCGCCAGGTTGTCGAACGTCTCAGCGTCGTTCTTGCGGGCCTCGTCGAGGGCGGCGCAGCGGGCGAAGAAGACGGACGGGGCGATGATGTGCACCGCGGAGACGGCGGCGACGGTATCGGCCGGAATCTTTTCGTCGCGGGCCATGCTCACCAGGCGGCCATGGAAGAAGTCACGAACCTGCTGGGCGACCTCGGCGGCGTCGAACTCAATGCCCTGCTCGCTATAGAGCTCGAGCGCAAAGTCGATGAGCGACGTAGGATCGATCGACAGACGGTCGCGCAGGATGTTGATGATACCGATAGCGGCACGACGCAGCGCGTAGGGATCGGAGGAGCCAGTCGGGGGCTCGCCGATGGCAAAGATACCGGCGATGGTATCGAGCTTGTCAGCGCAGGCCACGATGCAGCCAGCGGTGCCCTCTGGCAGCTCGTCGCCGGCAAAGCGGGGACGATAATGATCGCGAATGGCGTGGGCAACCTCGTCGTTCTCCCCCATCGCGGTCGCGTAATAACCGCCCATCACGCCCTGCTGGCTCGTGAACTCGACGACGGCGTTGGACACCAGGTCTGCCTTGCACAGGTGCGCGGCGCGAGCAGCGTCGGCGGCAAGATGGGCGCCCAGGTGAGCCTCGCGGGCGATGGCGAGCGCGAGCTGCTCGATGCGCTCGGACTTGGCGAGCACGCTGCCGAGCTTCTCCTGGAAAGCGACCTTGGACAGGCGCTCACGGAACTCGTCGAGGGAGATCTTCAGGTCCTCCTCGTAGAAGAACTTAGCGTCGTCCAGACGGGCGCGCACGACGCGCTCGTTACCGTCGATCACGCGCTCGGCGTTCTCGGGCTTGCTGTTGGAGACGACCACGAACTCACGCGTAAGCTTGCCCTCGCCGTCATAGATCGGGAAGTAGCGCTGGTTGGTGAGCATGGACTCGCAGATGATCTCGTGCGGGACCTTGAGGAACTCCTCGTCGAAGGTACCGACGAGCACCGTCGGCCACTCGCAGAGGTTAATGACCTCCTCAAAGACCTTCTTGGGCGTGTCGACATGGCAGCCGGGGCGAGCGGCCTCGACCTCGGCGATACCGGCAAGGATGGCCTCACGACGACGCTCGGCAGAAAGCACGCCGGCGTCCTCGAGCACCTGCTCGTAGACGGCGGGGCTAGCGACAACATGGTCACCGGGGCCAAGCACGCGATGGCCACGCGTGGTGTTGCCGCTCGTCACGTCGGCAAACGACACAGGCACAATATCCTCGCCCAGAAGGCAGCAAATCCAGCGGACCGGACGCACGAACGTCGCGTGCTCGTGGCCCCAGCGCTGGGAGCGGTAGTTGGGCCACTGCAGGCCGGCAATGGTCTTCTCGCACAGGGCCGTCAGGATCGGGGTTGCCGGTGCGGAGGGAATGTTCTTCTCGGCAAAGACATACTCGCGACCGTCGGTATCCTCACGACGGACCAGGTCCTCGGCAGCCACACCGCACTTGCGGGCGAAGCCCTGGGCGGCCTTGGTGGCGTTATCGTCAGCGTCGAAGGCGATGTTTGCCGCGGGGCCACGCTTGACCTCGTGAACCTCATCGGTCGCGGTGGCAACGTCGGCAGCGAGCGCAGCCAGGCGACGCGGGCTCGAGATCACGCGGACCTCGCCGTGGGCCAGACCGGCCTCGTCGAGACCCTTGGCGATCATGGTACCAAGCTGCTTGACGGCATTGTTCAGCGGTGCAGAGGGCATTTCCTCCGTACCGATCTCAAACAGGAAATCCTTAGCGTCTGCCATGGCTTACGCCACCTCGCCTTCCTGGTCGGCATTCTCGTTCACTCCGGCGACCTCGGCCATGTAGGCCTCGCAGCACGCCTTGGCGACGGCGCGGACGCGCAGGATGTAGTTGGCACGCTCGACCGCGGACAGGGCGCCGCGGGCATCGAGCAGGTTGAAGGCGTGGCTGCACTTCATGACACAGTCGTACGCCGGCAACGGCAGCTTGCGCTCCAGGCAGGAATGGCACTCGGCCTCGTAGTCGTCAAACTTCTGACGCATCATCTCGACGTTGGCGACCTCAAAGTTATAGGCACTGAACTCGCGCTCGTTCTCGAGGAACACGTCGCCGTAGGTCATGGGCGTGCCGTCGGGCAGATAGCTCCACACCAGATCGTAGACCGAGTTGACGCCCTGAGCGTACATGGCGATACGCTCCAGGCCATAGGTGATCTCGACGGGCACGGGGTCGACCTCGATACCGCCCACCTGCTGGAAGTACGTAAACTGCGTGACCTCCATGCCGTTGAGCCAGACCTCCCAGCCAAGGCCCCAGGCGCCCAGCGTCGGGCTCTCCCAGTCGTCCTCGACAAAACGGACGTCATGGTCGTTGGGGTCCAGGCCAATGGCAGCAAGAGACCCCAGGTAAAGCTCCTGAGCATTAACCGGAGAGGGCTTAATGAGCACCTGGAACTGATAGTAGTGCTGCATGCGGTTAGGGTTCTCGCCGTAGCGGCCGTCGGCGGGACGGCGGCAGGGCTGCGCATAGCAGGTGCGCCATTCGGCGGGACCGAGCGAGCGCAGCGTGGTCGCGGTATGGAAGGTACCGGCACCGACCTCGGAGTCATAGGGCTGCATAATGACGCAGCCCTGCTCGCCCCAGTACTGCTGGAGGCGCAGGATGATGTCTTGGAAGGAAAGCGATGAAGCGTTCATGCCTCTAATATCCCCTCGTCGAAACGATTACACGGTTAGGTACTGTACTATAGCGGTTTTTAGTCGATAGCGCCGATGCGGTTGAGCGGCCAGTAGCGCACAAGCGCCACAGCGATCAAATCAGAGCGATCGACGGGACCAAAGTAGCGCGAGTCGGCAGAGTTTTCGCGGTTGTCGCCCATCACCCACACGCACCCGTCGGGAACGGTGTAGGGATAGCTTACCTGAGCGCCGGGAGCCTGAACCGAAAGCGGCCAACTCATGCCGGTCGTATAGTCCTCATCGAGCGCCTGGCCGTCGACGACGACCTTGCCGTCCTGCAGGTCGACCGTCTGGCCGGCCGTGGCAATAACACGCTTGACAAGAACATCATGCTCGGAAGTGGCATCGGGGTTGTGGAACACCACGATATCGCCCTGTTTGACGGGCTGACCGAGCTCGAGGCTCACCTTTTGTGCCAGAATCTGATCGCCGATCTCGATCGTGTCCTCCATGGAACCGGTGGGCACTACAAAGGGCTCGACCACAAACGAGCGAATCAAGAAGGTGGCGACCAGTGCGATCGCGATGACCGCGATCCACTCAAAAGCGCCCCTCAACGCGGAATGTTGCGTAGGAACCATATTCACTCCTCGCTCTGCGAATACGAAGCGTCAAGGATCACCTGCGCGTAAGCGCGCTCCTCGGGCGTGAGCCGCGCCGTCTCGATCAAGTCCGGACGCCAGCGGCAGGTGCGCTCGATGGCGTTCTTGCGACGCCAGGCATCGACCTTGGCGTGATCGCCGCTCACGAGCACCGGAGGCACGCCCTCGCCGTTGAACTCGGCGGGGCGGGTGTACTGCGCGTACTCGAGCAGG
>UQYE01000003.1:0-69626 GCA_900545145.1 uncultured Collinsella sp.
CGCCGTAGCGACCCAGCATGCGCGGCATGACGATATCTCCAGCGCGGAGCTCATAACGATCGAGAACGCTGGGGTCCACCTTTACGAATTTAGAATCCGAGCTATTTTGATTATCTGAAGCATCTACGGGCAGAAGATTGCCGTCCTGAAAATCTTGAGATGAGATTCGGCGCACCTCGACTGCGTCAATGTCGTTCGATGTCGTGCTCTCGCGGGGCATGAATGGCGCGACTCGCGTAAAAGAGTCACCGAGTGTGGCGCTGTAGTTTCGGGTGATGGCGATGAGGCTGATTTTGCCTTTTGAGAGAGCGGCGTGGTGTTGGAGCAGCTCGCGCGTGGCAAAAGTGGACGTTTCGATTGGCGTCGATCTTGGCGTATTGGTATCAATGCGGGCCCAGTCAGGAGAGATAGAAAAGGTGATATCAGAGTAATACGATGTTTTAGTCACATATTGAAAACGCGGTCCGGGCTCAATTGCGCTGCGAAATGCAACGCTGCGATTTCCTGAAGACAGTATGAGGAGCGCGCTTGTCATGTAGGGCCTGGGCTCGGAAAGTGGCAAATAAACGACGCTCTCGATGAGCCCTTCGCGTATCAAAATCGTGCGTGCTTGTTCAGCTTTATCAAGTAAATCGGCGGGAAGTACCACGGCTGCTCGAGTGCGGCCCGAAAGGGCGAGAGCATACAGGCACCAAATAAAAGGACCCCAGTCGCAAAAATCAAGGTAGCCAGGCTCCAAATAATCGATGAGCGCGGCACTGTCTTTTTCGATATCGTGCTTATTTGCGCGGTAGTAGTTTGATGCATCGACAAACACCGGCGCTGCATCATCATCGCTTGCATTCTGCTTGCCGGGTTCAAGCTCACAAATATCGGGCACGCCGTTACCGTTTAGGGTAAAGCACTTAGCGAGATCTTCGGCATCCACAGCGCCAGGCAGACGGACAGTGAGCAGGCGACTGCCTTGTTCCAGGTTAAGCGCGCGTGAGAGGGCGGCGGCGGTGAGACGTGGCAATGATGTTGTTTCACGCATGTATAGAGACCTTTCTTCTTAGTGGGTTATATATTAGCAGAATAATTTGATAATTTCTAATGACGAGAACAGCGCACTGTGCTATCCTCGAAGCAATCCAAAACCAACTCAATATTAACTGCTTGATACAACCGCTATACAGTCTTTAGGCAAACTGCGCTATCGAGCAGGGCAATTTCACTTACGAAGCAGCAGGTTAGGTCAATAACTACTACCTATGCCTCAGAACATTCTAAAACTTAGAACAAACTTACCGACAAACATTTGCAACTGGACAGGAAGAAGCATCCATGAAGAACGAAGACAACATTTATGAGGTATTCCTCAACACGCTCGACGAAGACCTCCGTGGCATGTGCGAAAAGAACGTGAAGGCAGAGAAGCCGTTTCCGTATCCGTACTGCGGTGAGGAGAACGTTGAACGCCTCGCTAAGGCGCTTGTTGGCGTACTGGAAAAGCATTCACCCGATATTCCCGGGCTGGTGCCCGAGCAGTATCGAGACGATGTGCACGAGGCTCGCGAGCTTTTGGCCGCGGCGGCGCTCGCTTTGCTGTCGCTGTACTTTCCCCAGCGCGATAACTGTATGCGCTGCATGGCCATCTTAATTAGCCTGTTTCGGCACGGAAGCAATCCGCGCTTTAAATCGAGCGGCGTGCTCATGTTTGAGCAGGTTTCGACAGGTATGAAGTACTCGTCCGAAAAAGGGGGACGCATTCCGTCTCGCTTTGTGCGAAGCATCGACTACAAAAGACCCAGCGACCACGTGCATCGCGATGGATCGCATGGATTTACGGCGGACGAAGACGATGCCGTCATGTTTTTCGAACGTTACCGCGTGATTCAGCAACGCGTATTCGATGCGAGTTCGCGTTTCAACTTCGAGCTATGTGTCAAACGCCCGTTTGAGGCGCTTTCGGACAATCGGCAGAACTTTTATTACAGGGAGGAAAAGATGGAAACCGATTTGGCAACCAAGGTACAGAGGCTTCGGGACCGCTACACCCTCAACTACGCTCAGGCCAAGGGATACGACCTGCTCGACAAGCTGATGATCGAGTCGTTGCTTGCGTATCTGCGCGACGGGACGGTCTCAACCGTGGCGCGCGAGAGCTATGTGGCGCAGGCCGAGCGACTGATTGACGGCGCGGTCAAGTTGCCATGCGCGACAAGCCCCAAGGAGGGCGAAGGCATCGGCCGTATTTCCTAGCAACTACGCAGAACCATCGACAAGAAAGGGGCCGTGACATGTCGGTCATTAAGATGTACGGCTACGAGGCCGCGCAGCAAACGGAGTATCAAACCAAGAAGTGGGCGACTAAGGAGGAGATGCAGGCGCTGTCGTCTGGCGATGAGCAGCGCGATGTGATCCTGGCTAAGGGTGCCACGGTGGCGTTCTACGAGGACGACAAGCATTGGGAGACGAGTGTGTCCAACAATGTCTTTGCCTTTGGAGGTACCGGCAGCGGCAAAACGGCGAGTTTCATTTTGCCCAACCTGCTCAATCACCACGAATGCTGTTATGTGGTCACAGACACCAAGGGTGAGCTGCTGCGCCGTACTGGGAAAGGCTTTGAAGAGGACGGCTACGAGGTAACGGTTCTCGATACTGTTAATCCCGAGCAGTCGGCCGGATACGACCCTCTGCGTTACGTGATGGATGTCGAGGACATCCCCACCACAGTGGCGGCAATCATGGAGGGGGTCGATCCTGACGGTCGTAGCCGTAGGTATGATCCGTTCTGGGATAATGCAAACGATCTGCTGCTTCGAGCAATTGTTGGAATCCTGTATCTCCTAGAGTGTCTTGCCGGCACCCTTGCGACGGGCGAGGACCCCAAAACTCCGCGCCGCTACCTTAAGATGAACAACGTCTTTAAACTGGCTGCGCTCATCAAGGTTACGGGAGATGGTGAGGGGCGATTCCCGTTGGACTACCTTGTAGAAGAGGTGGAGTCCAGGGAGTTTCTCGATAAGTTTGGTGCGGAGAACGCTGATCTGTATGGCGTTGAGCAGTATCGTGATTTTCGCGGGGCAGCCGATAGGACGCTTAAGAGCATTCTGATCACGCTCAACGCGACCATCTCGCGGCTTAAGACTCCCCAGCTCATGCGCGTCTTTGAGAAAGACGAGATGCGCCTCGACCGTATCGACGAGGGCAAGCGCGTAATCGATCTTAAGGTGAGCGACAACGACTCGACCAATGCATGGCTTGCGAACGTTGCCCTTAAGCAGCTGTTTAACCTGGCCCAGCGCCGTGCCGATGCCAGCCCCAGCGGCCATTTGCAGCGTCGCGTGCAGTTTGTGCTCGATGAGTTTCCCAATGTGGGACGCATCCCCGATTTTGAGCGCAGCATTGCGACCGTGCGCAGTCGTGGCATTAGCTTTTTAATGTGTGCGCAATCGCTGAGCCAGCTCGATGCCGTGTACGGCAAATCCACGGCGCTTACCATCCTCGATAACTGCGATAGCTTGGTCTATATGGGTGGCGGCAGCAACATCGCGACGCAGAACTACATAAGCGAACTGTGTGGCGAGTCGGTTTTGGGCACCAAGTACGTGGGCGCCGAGCGCACTGCCGTAGATGTACGCGGTTGCGTGATGACCCCAGGCGAGGTTGGGCTTATGCCTCGCACCGATTGCCTGGTCAAGGTGACCGGCATGCGTCCCTTCCGCGCCAAGAAGTACTTCTGCGGCGACCATCCCAACGCGGCCAAGTGGCTGAGGGATTAACCCTTGCAGCCTCGCGCATTCTGACCTGTATTTTGGCTGCACGGCCTCTGTTTGCCATGTGCCGTGCGGCCAGTTTCCCTTATCGATTCCATCTAGAGAGGAATTAACCATGTCCGTTATGTATCGTGAGCCCAGCATCATAAAGAAGTCCAAGGACGGCCGTGTTGCCGCTGTCGATATGGCAAGCGAATTGCTCAACAGTCGTGTGCTGCTGCTGGAGGGCGAGGTCAACGATGTGACCTGCAACGGCCTTATTAAGTCCATGTTGGTGCTGGAACATCAAAGTGCGACCGAGCCCATCACCCTCATCATCAACAGCCCAGGCGGCAGCGTTACGGCGGGGCTGGCGCTCATCGACACCATGCAGTCGCTCGACTGCCCCGTGATCACGGTGGGTGAGGGCGTCGTGGCCTCGATGGCCGCGGTGATCCTGGCCTGCGGCGACCACCGCCAGGTGTACCGCCACACGCAGGTGCTCATCCACCAACTGATGGGCGGCACAGGCATGGCGCAGCAGACCGATATCGAGATTGTGGCCCAGCATACAGCGGCCATGCGCGCCGAGCTGGACGAGCTGCTGGCCGAGCATGGCAACCTGAGCGCCCAGGAGTTCCACGAGCTCACCGAGCGCGATTGCTGGTGCAATGCCAAGCGCGCCCTAGAGCTGGGCCTGGTGGACGAGGTGATTGCGCCCAGCAAGAAAGCGCTCTAGTGGGGTGCATGCCTTACAAGCACGTTAAACAGGGCGAATGAGCACGTAGTTGAACAGCCAGAAAGAGGTTGAACATGAGCAGGATTTGGGATGTCGACGGTATTGAGTGGGAAGATCTGCCCACCGTGAGCGACCTGCTGTGCGCTGCGGACACAAAGATCCTGGCACGCGAGGTTGCCCTGCGATACGGCGGCAAGCCGGACGACCGTGGCCGTGTCGATAGCGAGCGCAACCTAAAGCGTGTCCGCCGCAAGGTCAAAAAGCTGCGCAAGATCGACCCCGAGCCCAGCGACAAGATCGTCCTGTTGCCCAAGCATGTCATCAATCGTCGCGATGCGGGCCACGGCTTTGGCTATTACGATGTAGAGCCGTGCGCCTTTACGCGCAGTGGCGCGCAAAAGTCAGGGGAGGACGCGTGTGCTGAGGTGTACCCGTGGGAGCTGTTCCTACTGAACGAGGAGCCTGCAAGCGTCGTTCTGGGCTATCGCGTATGGCTCGGCGGCGAATGGGACCTATGCGAACGTTATCGCTTTTTGGCTGTGGCGTGCGCCAGCGCGCTGCATCGCTTCCGCGAGCAAAAGGAGCTGCGCAAGTGTCTCAAGAAGGACGATGCAGCCTGTGACATGGGCGAGGATGAGGTGATCGAAGGTGTTCGCCAGGACGTGCTGTATCCCGAGGAGGTAATCAACGCAAAGCTCGGCGGCTATTGGGATACGAGCCTGGGGCTCAATCTGCCCTGGAAGGACGAGCATTTCGAGACCTGCGTACGGATCGACAGGGCAATCGATGACCTGTTTGCCGAGGAGACGAAGCGCAATGCCGCGGAGCTTGGGAGGAAGCTTGGGCGTGGGTATGAGGGGTGCGGGGAGTGGTTGGACGGAGATTGACTGCAAGAGTGGTTCCTGTGAATGATCGGTGGCGGCTCGGCAATAAACTGTCCGAACGAAATGATAGAACGATAGCGTAAATAGCACCCGTACTTTAAGGAGTTAACAATGGAAATCGCCTATAAGGAACTGTTTCGTGTAAACCGTCCTATCTACGGTCCTGGACCAGGAGGTTTCTTCATTAAAAGATTCAAGAAAAGCGGATACAGCGAGGCTGAATTACTCGATTTAATTTCAGGAATGGACTTCTCTCTCGCTGGAGCTGATGGGGACATTAGCCTGGAAAAGAAATGCAAAATAATCGAACGGGCGGTTGCTGAGACGCATTATACGAGCTGGGCCCTTAGCCTGATTGGCATCATTGCCTCTCTTATGGCTGGAGGATATTTGTCTGCGCTGATAGCCAGTAATCCAACTTTAGCCGAGATTTTCATGGTGCTATTCCTGGTTGCCTTGGGAATATATGCGTGGTTCCGGTATTGCTTTGAGCGAAATAGGACCGTGCTATTGTGTGCGTTGAATCACATAAAGACGCTTCAACCATAGCCCATAAGGGCGAAAGACTCATCAATTACGATTCAAGATGTTGCTTGACGGGACTATCGAACAAGGCGCTGTTGGTCGCTAGCCATATCAAGTCCTGTATAGTCTCTGACCCAATGACGGAGCGCCTCGCGCCCGACAACGGATTACTCTTGAACGCATTGCACGATTACAGGAAGGAATGACCATGTTCGATCTCAAATGCTCGATGCAGGCCCAGCTCGATAACCTATGGCTCAAGCCGGAAGATCTTGCAGGAGGTCTCGGCATTCGCGTCTCGAGCGTCCGAAAATGGCTCGACCCCGAGCTCGACTGTATGCCGGTCAAGGATGCCTTCGACTGGATAAGCGACCAGATCGAAAAGCTCGGCGACCTCACACTGCAATGCTTGAATGACGCGAACGATTCCTACGAGAAGTTCGGCCAGCATATCGTTCGCTGGTACCGAGATGAAGATCTGCCCGATACTGAACCGGGAGGCCTTTACAATCTCGCGAGCCGCCTTGCCGCCGACCAACTCGCCGCGAAGGGTATAGAGTGCTCTACTGTCTATGCATCCCGCGACGGCGAGTGGATCGAGCAGAACCTGGACTTTTCCCCCGATATCGATCTCAAGGCTGCATTTGCCGCGCAAGCGGACGCCTTGGGAGTACCGACGTCCGAGATCGCGGCAGCATTGGGTATTACAAACCGATCAGTTAAGGACTGGAAAAACCCCAAGCGGGACACGATGCTGCCGGTAGACGAGGCATGGGACTTTCTGGATGAATACGCCGAGGCGCTTGATATCCGCACGGCCGAACTCCTCGAAAGCATGCCGAACCCGATGCCGTACCATCCTATGACTCGCCTCGGAACCCTAACGAAACAGCAGAGAATCGACAACCGTGCGGCGCAGGCGGCGGCTAGACAAATCATGGGCGACGGTAAGGTCGTAGTCGATTTCGTATATGTCTAAAGCCGTCCGGCGGCCATAGGCAATTGCACCCTGATGGATGGACCGCAGGTGAGGCATGCGAATAGCCAGGCCCTACTTCTTCGCATCGCCGCGCGGCTTGTTCTCATCAATCCCGCGCAGGTCGAACTGCTTGCTACCCCGTTTAAGCACGAGCTGCCAGCCGCACGCATCGCAGATTTTGACGAATTCATCGATGGTGAACCGCGTGTTGTTATGCAGGCGAGTAGACAGGCTACCCTTCTGCTTACCGGTTTTAACGGATGCATCCTGCAGAGTCATGCCGCAATCCTGCACCATATAACGAATAGCGTCCGATGATCCGATCCGTTCAAGCACTGAATACCTCTTTCAAATATACGATAATATATTTTGATTATAGCCAATCTAGTTTTATTCTAGAAGTGGCGTGACAATCGGATACTACCGCCGGTGCCGGATCGCGGCCCAGATGTATCCGACTAGCCCCCGAGATTGCGCTTTTTGGCCGTGGTGTGTGCCAGCGTGCTGAATCGCATCCGCGAGCAAAAGGAGCTGCGCCAGTGCCTCGAGGGGGGGGCGATGCAGCCTGTGATATGGACGAGGACGAGGCGATTGAAGGTGTTCGCCGCGACGCGCTGTATCCCGAGGAAGTAATCAACGCCAAGCTCGGCGGCTCTTGAGATGCGAGCCTGGGACTCAACCTGCCCTGGAAGGATGAGCATCGGCAGACTTGCGCGCGGATCGACAGGGCTATCGATGACCTGTTTGCCGAGGAAAAGTAGCGCTGTGCTGCGGAGCTTGGGAAGAAGCTTGGGCGCGGGTGTGAGAAGCGCGGGGAAGTGCCGTTGTCTCAACTATTCACCGACGAATGAGAAAAGGCGGTGAGTGCGGTCTCCTGCATGATTATCCTGGACCTATTGAGTGAGCGGTGCGCGGGCGAGGAGCAATCATGGCCGGCCGTGGAGACAAATGGTCGAGGGAAGAAACCCTTGCGGTTCTGTTCCTATACCTCGCCCTGCCGTCAAAAATGGTTGATGACAAAAGCGAGGATGTCCAGGCGTTAGCCAAGGCCATTGGCAGAACGCCGGGCGTAGTTGCTTAAAAATCTGGAATCTCGCATCTTTCGATGAGCGTCGACGCGCTCGCGGCAAGGTTGGAATGATCCATGCAAACAAAAATGGACAAGCTAGTCTGGGCCAAGTATTCCTTTGCTGGAGATGAACTCGTCGAGGAGGCGACCGAGGTTTTCCTTAATCGCTTTGATTTTGAAGAAGCGCTAAGCGATGAGTTGAAAGAGGCGATTGGCTTTGATTTGCCAGAGGGCGAAGAGCGCGAAGCAATTGTCTCGATGCGAGTGAACCAGGAGTTCTTTCGAAATACCTTGCTTACCAATTACAATTCAAGGTGTTGCTTGACGGGGCTATCGAACGAGGCGCTGTTGGTCGCCAGCCATATCAAGCCCTGGACAGCCTCTGATTCAAAAGCGGAAGGACCTGCGCCCGACAACGGTTTGCTTCTAAATGCGCTACACGACAAAGCGTTCGATCGGGGGACTACTCACCATTAAAAAGGACCTGAAGGCAGTAATGTTCGGCGTGGTCGGACACGAGACGCCTGAAGACAAGTATTTGTGACACTACAACGGAGAGCCGACAACGCTTCCGAAGCGATTCGCCCCACGAGCTGAGTTTATTGAGTATCACAATTATATGGTGTTTAAAGGGTAGGGTTTAACTCGTCTGCTTTCAGTGCGTTTCTCACATAATTGCCTTAGCCCTTCCAGCTAAGTCGGTATTGAGGAATGAGGAAAATTCCAGCTAAATATTAGAGTGCGGCGAAATATTCGCCCGCCGTCTTTTATGCGTTCTGCAATTCGGTCGCCTAGTGCCTGCCTTTGTTGCACCTGGTGCATGTGGAATTTCAGCCGTCTACGTCAGCATCCACGTCGGCTGGAATTCCATTGAAATCAAATGGTCCGCGCGTGCGGTCGTATGCAGCCATGATAACGTCAATAGCGTTTACGGCCCCAATTGCTTGGCACAGGTCGACACGCTGCTCTAGGAAATCATTAAATCTGGCGCGAAGCTGCTTGGCTGTTGCGTGAATGAAAAAGTCGGGATCTTGTTTTTCGAGTTCGGCCAAGAAGATGGTGTCCAGCCTTGCGCATATGGCTTCAATGCGGCGGGATTCCTGGCGGAAGGCGTGGCTTGCCACTTTCGAATTCTTCGTTAGTAAATAATCGAGGTAATCGCTGAGCGATTGTTTGAATTCGGGCAATAGCTTGTCGTACCGAGATTGAATTGCTCCAGGTGCGATCGCGGGGTCTGGTTCAGTACGTCCAACAATGATGTCTATGGATACGTCAAATACATCTGCAAGACGCCATGCAGCAGCAAGTGGAATTTTATCAGGCCGACTTTCATATCGTGCGTACGTAGTAAATGGAATGCTCAGGGCCTTGGCGAAGCTTTTCGCAGACTTGTATCCAGCCTCTTTTCTCAGCTCCTGTAGATTGTCTTTCATAGTCGTCGGCTTTCTCTGACTGTGTCTACGGAATAATGCGCATTGATATAAATCGATGATAATGCATCAAACATATATTTCATAATCTGATATATATGTTTGATAATAATTATTAAATTATGAGATAATACCAAATAAAGATAATTAATTTATATTGAATTTTACATTATGGAACTATTCGAGCTCCCTGTTCAATAAGAGGTCTTGAGTAAAGACAATGCGACCATCGAGGAGGGGCTTAGATTATCAATATCAACGATTGGCGTTTATTGCTGGAAGAGCAAGCGGTTTGGGCGGAAGGGCTCGACTTGAATGGGGCATAAGCGATGTTCACTATACTTTTTCTGCTTAGTTGCGTAACTGATTTATGCGCCAGTTTCTGGTGTTAATATTTAGCTTTTGCCAATTACCAGAGGTGCGACTGGAGGGTCATATGGTTAAATCCATAACTGAAAACCGCTGCTGGGACTATTCGGTTTGTAGTAATAAACGATGCTCATCCCTTGTCTATTATTGGGGGCTTTAGCTCGTGAAATACGGTTCTGTATACACAACGAATTCTCTGGCTGACTTTGTTGTTTCGCTGCTAAAGGTCGAGCGCGCTTCTGCCCGCACGCCGTCTTTTGGCGTTTGCTTGGACCCGGCATGCGGGGGCTCTTCTTTACTTAATGCCGTTGCACGCGGTGATGTTCGGCATTCGTTACTTTATGGCGTTGACGTTGACCCTGAGGCCATAGAGATTTCACGCACTTATTCCGAAATAATAGGCTCGGAAATAATTTATAAAGATTTTCTGCGTCCATCTGCAAAGACGGATCCGAAAGCGTATTGGCTGGAGCGTTTGGCTCGTGTCGACACAATTATTGCTAACCCACCTTGGAGCTCCGACCGTATTTACGATCGTGATGAGTTGCTGCTGCGTGGCTATAAAAATGTTGATGGACAGTATGATTGCTACGCCCTCTTCGTAGAGCTTTCCATGGCCATATTACATGCGAATGGGTTTGCTGCCTTTATTCTCCCCGATTCATTATTTTCGGCAACAGCTTATGGTTTACGTCGATTTATTGCTACGAAATATGAGATAAAAGTAATCGCGCGTCTTGGAGAAAAACTTTTCGAGGGGGTTCATCGTGCGACAACGGTTGTCGTTGTCCGCAAGTGTATACCAAGTGATGCCAGTTTAACAAAGTGCTTCCGGCTTACGACATCGGATAGAAAGGCCGTTTTAGGTGGAGACAAGACGCTCGAGACAGTTTTTGAAGAACAATATCGCGTTAAACGCCAGATGGATTTTCTAAGAAATGAAGACTGCCTATTTGATATAGATGTGGCAAGTGAAGATCATGCGGTTATTGAGAGAATTAGGTCTCATGGAGGCAAATGGTCTTTTGACGTTTCTTTCCATCGAGGTGTAGAAATCTCAAAGCGCGGAACCGTCTTTTACTGTCCGAAATGTGGTGGAGCAAACACCGCGGCGTTATTTTCGGGCCTTGCTCTTAAGCGTTGTAAATGCTGCGGGCGCGAGGTTGAAGTGTCGAGCTCGGAACTTGAATCCGTCATGCAGTTCAGGCCCGCCGATGGTTTTGTTCCTATATTTGTTGGTGAATCTGTTGGACGATATTCGTTGTCATGCCAACGGTATTTGAAACTTGGAGTTGAGGGCATTAATTACAAGGACCTTGATGATTATAAGCCCATGAAGATTCTTGTTAGAAAGACTGGGTTAGGAATTAAAAGCGTTGTTGACGATAGCGGCAGGATGGTAAATCAAGCTGTCTACTTCTTTACCGCAGGCGAAGGGTTGAGAGAGGACGCATTGTACTTTTACAATGCGCTGCTTAACTCGAGGGTTATTTTTTATTACTACATGAAGCTGTATGGTGAGAATGAGTGGAAATCACACCCCTACTTAACAAAACGGATTCTTCAGGAACTACCGATCATCAGATTTGACAACAAAAGTGAACTTCATCATCAAATTGCTGACGGCGCTCGGAAACTGAATCTTCACTACACGGCGGCAATCGATGCGGAACTTGAGTTGCTTGTTACGCTAGCATACGGCCTTGATAGAAAAGAGGTCGAGCGTATCAAGCACGAGATGGCGGAGCTGCCCGATTTGGGCGCACTGAGGGAAATGAAACAATAGGCATGTATCGCTACATTGGCAATAAGACAAAGCTGTTAGAGCAGATAACATCATTGGCTTCAAATTATCTAAGCCCCGGAGGAACTGTTGCCGACTTAATGGCCGGGACTGGGTCCGTAGCTGCTGAGTTTCGTCGACTTGGCTACCGCGTCATCGCTTCTGACATTATGACGTACAGCAAGTGGCATCTTTATGTGCAGCTGCTCATGAATCGTACGCCTTCTTTCGAGGGGCTGAGCGATTTATCGGTTGAACCTGAGTGCCATTACGTGCAAGTGCTAAATTATTTAAATGAACTTGAACCGGTCGAAGGCTACTTCTTCCGCGAGTTTTCTCCTTCAGGGCTTCCTGCAAATGGATGTCCAAGTAGGAAGTACTTTACATCGGATAACGCTGCAAAAATCGATGCAATTAGACTTAAGATAAACGAATGGCGCGATGAGGGTAGGATTTGCCAAATGGAGGAGGCGCTTTTGCGTCACACTCTGATTATGGCAGTCAACGAAGTGGCAAATATATCTGGAACCTATGGCTATTTCCTGGCAAATTTTACCGCAAGTGCGAAAAATGCCATCCATCTAGCTCCGGTATCCATTAATACTGGAAGAATTGATAATGTGGTTCTTCAGGGCAGGGCAGAAGACCTTGCTGCTGGGGTTACTGCAGACCTTTGCTATCTGGACCCTCCTTATATCAAACGCCAATATGCAGCGAATTATCATATTCTTGAAACGGTCGCACGTGGTGACGAGCCTGTTGCTGCTGGCAAGAGTGGGTTACGTCCTTGGCGCGATCAGTACTCTGATCTTTGTACAAAAACTAAATCAAAAGATTCCTTCGCTAAGATTATCGAGGATATCCATTGCCCTGTTTGTTTGATTAGCTATAGCGAAGATGGACTCTTTCCTGTCGAGGATCTTTGCGACGTATTTTCTGCTTACGGAAAAATTGAGGTTAAAGAAATTGCATACAAACGTTTTAGGTCAAATTGCAGTTCGTTGGCAAATGAAATAAAGGAGTTCATAATAGTGCTGGAAAAATGGTAAGCACCGATTGAACGAGGCGGTCGAATGTTATTTGTGGATGAGATTATGTACCGTCACCTGACTGCCGCTGACTTTCGCAATATCGAAGGTATTAAAAAGCCTGATGGAGGCGGTGGCCAGACTTATATCGACCTTTCCGGTATTGACCCAAATGAGGCCGTGGAGTTTTTCAAATACTGCCAGATTGACGAAGACAACCTGAAGGCAAAGGAGATTGAAGAGGGTACGCCCCCTTACAGAGTCGACCTTATACAGACGGGCGGCGTCGATTGCGAATATAACATGCAGGTCTATAAGCGAAGACCTAAAAACTATACGATTCGCGACCAGTTCAATAATCGTTTCCCGGGGTGGTCTGTACGAGCCGGTTTTCCTACTATAGTCGGAGAGGGAAAACCATTTTGTGCTGGTGGTTCATATGATAATGACGAAACCGACCCATACGTCCAGCCCATCATTGCACATCTGACGATTTATATTGTTAGAACCATTAACCGGTTATATTTTGCTGACTACCTCTCTGATGCTGAAATCCCAAAAGCCTGGCCTCTTGGTTTTGGTCTCGAAAAGCTCTTAAAAGCAAGCGAAAATGAAAAAGCAGCCGGAATTATCAAGCCCCGTGGGCTCATAGAATTTGTCAATCGTCGAGAAAGCGTGAGTGCCAAATGACGTTTAGGAGTACCGACGCTACAAGATATAACAAAAGCGATTTTCTTGAAGAAGTCTATATGGACGAAGCGTCTTACGATGCAATCGTCTCGTTGCTTAAGAGAAAAAAGAATATCATTCTCCAGGGTGCGCCGGGTACGGGGAAAACCTTTGCTGCTACACGATTGGCATATTCGCTCATGGGCGCTACCGATAATACGTGTATAGAGAAGGTTCAATTTCATCAAGGATCTTCTTATGAGGATTATATAGTCGGTTTTAAACCTACGGCTGATGGGCTTTTCGCTGCTCAGGAGGGTTTGTTTACCAAGTTTTTTCGTCGAGCGTCAGATAGAAGCCATCGGTTTGAAAATTATTACCTCATAATCGACGAAATTAATAGAGCAAATCTTTCAAAAGTATTTGGAGAACTGCTCATGTTAATTGAAGCTGACCATCGTGGTGAGTCATTGGTGGTTCCGGGATTGCCAGAACCGTTAACGGTTCCGAAGAATCTATTTATAATTGGCATGATGAATACCGCCGATCGCGGTCTCGCGCTGGTTGATTATGCGCTTCGAAGGAGATTCGCGTTTTACTCTATGAGTCCGGCGCTCAATCAGCGCTCATTTATAGACTATATTGATTCATTGGGTAACGATAGACTAACCTCGCTCGTCGATGCTGTTCGTCGATTAAATGATGTCATTTCGCATGACTCTTCGCTTGGGGAGGGTTTTTGTATCGGGCATAGCTATTTTTGTTTCGATTCTGCCCCTACGGATATTGAGGTCAAGTCTATCGTTGACTATGAACTGCGGCCTCTTCTTCAAGAGTATTGGTTTGATTCGTCCGATAAGGAAATCTTAGATGAACAGGTTTCTCTTTTGTATGAGGCTATAGATTAGGATGTCCAATACGGCTGCGAACAACGTCGCAATCCGTAACATTTTATATATGATTGCGTATGCGACTGGTATTTCCGGTAGTGATGCGGAAGCGGTGTTCGCGGACACCTTGAAGGCAGTCGGCAAAGAGCCGTTCGATGGACTCGGTGAGCTTTTTGCAATTATCTTGAATGATGCTGTAAAAAGAGAGTATTTGCGAGGGCTTGAGCGTGTCTATTCGCCTCATGAAGAGCCTCTTGCAGTCCTGAGAGGTCGGCCGCTGATTCAGAAAAGCATCGCTTTAAAAGCTCGGGGGACAATGCGTTTGCAGTGTCTATATGACAGCTTCACAGCCAATACCTATATGAATCAAATTGTTAAAACTGCAATAATTCAATTAATCCGCAGCCATGATGTTTCTCCGCGAACGCGAAAGGGACTCAGGGCAAGCGCACTATACCTATCTACTGTCGATTCACTCGAGGCTAATTCGATTGATTGGAGACTGGTTAGGTACAACAAACTCAATCAGAGTTATCGATTCTTGATGGCGGTTTGCCGGATGGTTTTGGAGAAGAGCATTCCTGTTCATGATGAAAACGGTAATGCGGAATTTTCGTCTATGTTGAGCAGCCAGAGGCTCTCTTCTCTATTTGAGAAGTTTATACGTGAATATTATCGCAGACATTTTCCGCGGTTAATGCCTGCTGCGCCTATCGTTGACTATGGTATTGGCGTAAGGTCTCAATACCTACCAAGGTTGCGCACGGATGTCGTGCTAACAGGGCCTAGCTATAAACTAGTGATAGATGCTAAGTGCTATGGAACAATTCTTGGAACACACTGCGAGAAAAAGATACTGAGTCCTGAACATAGAAATCAGATATTTAGTTATGTTATGCATTGTGCGCAGCGAAACGCGAGCGTATCCGGAATGCTGCTCTATGCCCAAACGTCTATGGAGGGTCCGCTGGATGAATGCTGGTATGAACTTGGCCACTGGTTCTACCTTAAAACTCTTGATTTGAATAAACCATTCGAGAATATTGCTGAACAACTCAATGAAATTGGCGACCGTATGATGTCGGGCCTATTTGTGCATTCCAAAGACGTCTCGGAACGGGAATTGCTTGAAGCCGAAAAGGGGCAGATAGACTAAGTAATTTGGGTGTTGATCCGTTTGGATACTGCAGAATACCGTGAAAGTCGCCGTTGCTGTTGCTCCAGCGTATGAGACCTATGCGCTCATCGGTTCTGTTTTATTACTAGCGGTCTGCCCTTCGGCGCTTCCGCATGCAGCCCTTGCACATGTCGACCGGTTCAGTTCTGCTTTTCCGGGTCATATCCCTTTGTATACACGGTAAAGCTAAGGTCTTCAATCGTTCCGGTGCTGTAGATGCATGCGTCGGGCGTGCTCCATGTGTCTTGGACGGTCGGGTCAGTCCAGACATATTCGGGCTCATCGATTCCAAGCAATGGAATGGGCCTCGCCACGTGGTCGGCGTTATTTATCTGTACAATGATCTCCAACAACATGTGCAGTTTTACATGCCATGAGCTGTATGGATGCTCATCTGGCCCCTTGTAATCCAGTGTGCACTTTGATTGTGGGCTTTCGGCGAGCTGGCTCAAACATTCAAAAAGCGTCGGGTACTCGGCTCCAGGAAACTCGACTTGTACATACCGATTGCCATCGCGGACAAATCCGTACCACAGCACGGGGTATGGATACTCGAGCCTATCCGGCCGCTTGATTTTCGCTCTACAATTGGGCTGGTTGACGATAGACAGCCACGTCCTATAGAGCTCATCGGAAATGAGGTCGTTCGCTTGGTATGCTGGGCCAAGACCATCGAGGACAAAGCTGCCGAGGCGCTCAAAATAGTGGGCACAATCCGTTAGGCCCTTTTCATATGCCGTTTCGGTCTTTCTCTGTATATTAAGCGCGACATCGCGGGGCGATTTACGACCAAGATGCTTCTTGGCGTTAAAGCGCGGGTTGCAATAGAGCTTGGTCGCCGCGTTATATCGATCGCAGTACTTGCTGTTAGGACCGGTCGGAAAAAAGAGCGAACCGCAGGTTTGGCATGCTATCGGCATAATGCCGCACAGCAGCAGCTCGTGAAGGATGCGGGCATAAAGGCTTGCAAAGGACCATTCCTCTTCGGTGAAGTAGAGCTCTCCTGCCTTTGAAATAACGGCTTGAAGCCCAACGAGCCTATTGAGGTTTTCCTGGTCGTTAAGCTCTGCATGCGTATGGAAGTCTCCATTTGCGAAGATCTGGTTCTCGCGCATAGCTTCGAGATAGTTTTTACGAAACGCCTGCATAAAGGGGGCGCTGTTCATGCGCTTTATTCCATTCAAATGCTCTTCGAGCTTTTGGGCCGTTTCGTTTCCGGGCAAGTGTTTTTTGGCTTCGTATACAAAAGCTTCGCCAAAGCGGATGATTGCCGGCAGCTGCTCATCGAATAATCGAAATTGTCGCGGGTCGCTTGTTTTGATGGCGGCTGGGAAAAACTCTTCGTTTTGCGCGAGCAGGCTAGGTGCCTCGGTGTTTTTAAGCAGCGGGGTAAGCTCCAGACATTCCTGATAAAAAACAATGAGAAGCGCTCGAAAGAGATCGATATTGGTGCAGACGCAAGCTGTTTCTATCTGAGATTTCGCCTTGGGAAAGTTGCGTATAGGATTGTCGCGGTCATACGGCACCGGTGCTGTTAGATTGGTCTCGCCGTTGGTAGCGTTAATGCTCATGTCGTTCGACTCGAGCTGGAGATAGGAGCTGAAGAGGGACGCCATTTCTTGCTTGTTGAGTTGGTCCGATGTTGTAATCACCGCGCGGTACAGGCGGTTGATCTCGTCGCACTCAATAGCGTTGTTGTTCATCCAGCAGCTGTAATAGCGATAGTCGGGAATCGCCGTGATGTTCATGACACACTGTCTACAGACATTTTTAAGGAGATATCTGGCCATGCCGGAAATCTCTCCGTGTGCATGGCTTGTAATGGCTTCGTCGAATATCGGAGCAAAGAAATCGAGGTCGCGTTCCTTTTGTTTTTGAAGGTTGATAGCGATTTCAGCTTCGTTCAATTCTGCTTGGGTGGGCTCTTGGTCGGGATCGTCTGGATCGAGCCGATCGTCATAGTCTTGCTCGGCTGCACAGTCTATCGAAGCGTGTTGCGCATGGTGGAGAGCAGCAGAGGACTGGCGCATGGCGTTCTGCAAATCAATATAAAAGCGCTGGTTTGCTCGCTTACGAAAGTGCCCCCCGATTTCGTTGAAAAGCGAGCTTAAGTCGACGCGCAATAGGTCGTTGGCTATGGAGACGAGACTCCATGCGTTTGCATTGCCGGATGTGTTTCCGTCGCCGGCACAATCAATCTCCGGCGTCCTGTTAAGAAGTAGCATACGGGGATTGACAGGGGAGCGAAGAAAACCAGCCTCAAAACCCCAGCTAAATGCTTCTTTTTCGGACTTATGCATTGATGCTCCAAACAGCCAAAATTTAAAACGCGATAAAAGTCATATTACGCGGCTGTTTGCGGTTGTTCAATGGAGTCAAGCGAAAAGGGTTAAAACCAGGGAGGCCGTTATGCCCGATTGCATCAAGCTCAACGAAGGAAACATCGATGTGTGCGAGCGCGAGGTTATCGCTCTTCGCGAGATTATCGCCGCCGCCATGGGTCGCTTGCATCAGATGCGCAGGCAGTGCGAGCGAGGCTACGCGTCTTCGGAGGATTTCGAGAATGCGTTGGATGTTTACGGAGTGATCCGTGGGCGAGTCGATGAGCTTGACCAGCTTGGTTTCGAGTTCAGATGGTCGTCAGTTCCCGATGCAGGGATCGATGAGTGCGTCGGGCTCGAATGGATTGAGGACGACAGCTCTCCACGAGATCGCGGTTTCGATATCGCTTGTTAGTGTGTCCGCACGACTTGGTATCAATGTGGGCGAACAATCTCTAATCGGAGCCGACTAGAGGCTGCATCCTAGTTGCCGGCGTTTCCGGTTTGATCTCTGTTGAAAGGAAAATCGTGAACACTTCTATCCAAATTCCATCCAGCGCCGTTGAGACCGCGCCCCGCACCGCCAAGGGCGAGGTCGTCAAGCTCGTGCAGGGCGCGCCGCTTATTGCCGCCGCCGCGATTGCCGTTGTCGGCATCGCCTCCGTCGCCGCCCCGTTTTGCGTTTGGAAGGGCGAGGTCGCGCTGTTCCTGAACGAGTCGTTCCACACCAACTGCTCAGTTTCTGCGATCGCGGAGTACGCGTCGGCGGCGCCCGGGTCCGATTGGGCGTCGCTGCTCGTGGCTGTGCTCATTGCGGCGTACCCCGCCTACCATGCCGTCTGGCGCGTCCGCGAGGGCTTTGGGCTCAGCTGCGAGGCACCGGTGTTCAGCAAGCGTGTGTCTCGCCTTCTTGCCGCGGTGAGCGCCTGTCTGCTGCTGTCAATGCCGTTCATGGGCTATGGAACGAGTTGGCTCATCAACGGCAGCGCGATGGGTGACCAGGGCCTTGTTGAGTCGGGGCACAATGCATGGGCCGTTTCCATCATGATCATGCTGGGCTGCGCCCTGATGTGCCTGTTCAAGTGGTTCCTTGCCAAGGGGCCCGGACGCAATTTCGGTAGTGGCTTCGCTGTCGAGCTTGTCCGCCTCGCCGACGTCCTGCTGAAGCGCGCGAGCTCGAACCTGGTGTTGTGCTACGTGGCCGAGCTGCTTGCCTGCCTGCTGGCGCTGGCCTTCATTGCCGTGGCCTATGTCGTCGTGAGCGTGGCCATCGCGCTTGCGTTCGCAGCCGTAGCCTTGGTGGTGTGCCTTGCCGGGATTCCCATTATCCTTGCTGCCTCGTGGCGTAGGTAGCGGGGCGACCATGCGAGTTCTTATCGCGGCGTGAGAAAAACTTGCAGAAATCGCAAGCTCTTGTCACGCGATGAGAAAAACTTGCAGATTGGCGCGAGGGCGACAACTTTCCGCGCGAGCGCGGTTTCGATATCGCTTGTTAATGTGTCCGTACGGCAGCATAAGCTAACAAACCAATATGAGTGATTGGAGACAAAATGTATCCGGACTATGAGTGCAACAACAATCCCATGAGCATTACGGATGAGGACGGTCCGTTCCTGGTCATGGAGGCGGAGCTGTTTTACAACGATGAGCTGAACGATGAGTTCAAGAAGAGCAGGGCGCGCCATTACTATTCTTGCGCAAGTGCTGCTACGGCACTTTTTTACTGCAAATCGCTTGCAGACAAGGACGACAATCCCTGGTATGTAAGCTGGGAAAAGGCGGTCGAGCAGTATCCGCTGGAGAAGTGCGAGAGCGCAACGATGCTCTATTGGGTTGAGCCGACCGATCCTTTAACGGCCCTCGATGCCCGCTACCCCCAATACGACCTTGAGCCATATGTAAGTAAGGCCATCCGCGTCGCCAGCTCATATTTGCTGGAGCTCCACGATAGTGCGTATTCGATTGATCAGTTGGATGTTGAGGATGTTGACAACCTGCTCACTGCTGCCTGGTTTTTGATCCAGAAACTCCAGGAGGGCGGGTGCATGCATGATCCAGAAGCCCTGGATAAGATTGAAGACGCTACGTATGACGCCTATTCAGCGGTCAGGAAATTGATTGAGGACGAAGAAGCGGCCAGGGCCAGTTCGAAGTCTGATGAGAATCTCTAGCCGCTGCATTGAACGGCGCGCCTGATCGGTAGGCTGTCGGAAAAGACCGGACAGCCTACCGACCCTAGTTGCTACATTGTTTCCTTACTCGCGGCGTAATGTTCCGCCTGCTTAAGGGCGTCCTCGTAGGCGCGCTGTTTTGCTTCGTACTCTTGGGCATAGCGCTCCTGTTCCGCTTGCCCGGGAACAGGCACGGTCATGCTTCGGGGATCTTTGGGAGATAACTGTGCAAGCGAGTCTCCGTGCGAGGTGTCCCTGATGCGTGTCGCCCTTGTAGTGATTGACGCTGAAGAACGCGAGGTATTGGAGTGCGATCTTAAGAAGTTGCTCGCTTCGTGCGAGTAATCGCCGACTGTCTCTCTTTCCTTTCTTTCTTTTTTCAGGCGGCATGGACGCCGCCACCTCAACCGCCCTGCGTGAGTTTTTGTCCGCACGGGATGATATTCAACACATGCAACAACTAAATCGGAGGTTTGACCATGGCTACGTGGGAACTGAGCTGTCAATCGAATCCGTCGTCTGCGAGCGACAAGGAACTTGTCCCCTATCTTGCGCGCCAAAAGGCGATGCGCGAGTTTTTTGAGCGTGCGCTGTTTGTCCCCCAGGACCAGAACGACGCTAAGGATCAGGACAACAACGGCCTGTACTTTTTGGGTGCCACGACGGGCTCGGGCAAAAACTACACGGCCGAACAGGTCACGGCGGACCTGATCGCCGGTGGCTGGGATGAGTCGGGCTGTTTTAACAAGTGTCCCGGCCGCCGTACCTTGGTGTTTGTTGTTCCGGGTAAAGACAATCGCGACAACTATGTTGCAAGCGTGCGTGAATTGTTGGCTGGCCAGGGCATGAGTTGTGATGAAGCGGCACGCATGGTGTTCGATCTTCCGCGTGCTGGGGAGAACATCACAAACTGGATTGACACCGCGTTTGGCAAGGGCAGCATGAGGCCGCGTGACATTCCTTGCCCCTTTGGAGCGAAGGACGAGGTCGTTCTTCGCGACATTATGCACGCGTGGAACAGCGCGATGGAGATCGCTGATGATCTTTTGGGCATTTTGGACAAGAAGGAGCGTCTGGGAAGTGTCGTCGACCGCCTCACTCCAGGGCTGTGGGATAAGCTGGCGTTGGCAGACGCGAGCTTACGCCGAGCGGTGAGTCGTGGACGTCAGAGCATCACGCATGGCTTTGAGGTGATTCCCCAGATTTGGCCCTCGGCATTGCTTAACGATAAGCGCATGCCGCATGCGATCGCGTGCACGCCGCAAAAACTCGTCAATAGAATCGATACGGTGACGGGCGCGGGTGTCGTGTTCTTTAACGCAACGGTTGCCGACGAGTGCCTGTTTATCTTTGACGAGATCGACCATGCGAAGGCCGACATGCTGTCGATGCTGGCGGCGGACCATATGAAATTCCAGCCCGATGAGATGCTGCGCATCCTTGACCGTCATTTTAATGGTGGCGTGGTGGATCCTTTGCTGCTGGGAAATCGAGACCAGTGGATGGCGGTCTATACGCACGCCTCAACCTCGGACGAGCACGAGGGGTCAAATGCGGCAACGGGCAAGGTTTCGCGAGCGAGTGTCGAGGAGACTGCCGAAGAGATTGCCAAGGGCGCCCAGCGTATTCAAAAGATGATTGCTGCGTGTATTCAGGATATGGAGCTGCAGCAGCCTTTTGCCCTGTCTGACGAGGCGAAAGACGAGCAGCTTGCCGGTCGTCGCCTGTTTGGCAACGACGATGTCTCGGTGGGCGATGGCCTGTCGAAACCCTTGCGCTATGAGTTCGATGCTCGCCGCAACCGCAATATGATTACGTCATGTGGGGCGGACGAGCAGCAGACCGTTAACAAGGCGGTGCGACGTGCGCGCGGCCTCGTCAGGATGGTGGTGGGCCATCTTGCCCGCTGCGCCACGCTTATGGACAAGCTGTACTACGGCAGCATTTCGTACAAGGACGATCTTTCGCGCAAGAACATCATCGATGCTCTGGGTGTTAGGAACGAACAGACCAACGAGAAAAACTTCTGGAATTCGTTGATGCTGGCGCTGTTCTTTAAGGATCGCAAGAACGACGAGATCGATGCCGTTGACGATTCGATATACGCACGCGGTGTTAACTACCTGGTGATGGAAACGACCATCGACCATATGTTAACCACGTACCTGACCAATCATGGCATTGAGCGCATGCCCGAGGCGTATCTGGCGTCCATTGCCGCCAAGGCTCCCTGCGTATGTATGAGCGCCACCTGGAATGCGCCGACCATTAAGAACTTCGACCTGGATTATCTGGACGAAGTGCACGGCGTGGTTCGTAAAGATGCTTGGATTGGCGAGCTCAACCAGGAGATCGTGCGACAGACCAGGCTGTTCAACAAGCAGGCGGCAACGGTGTATGACGTCGACGTCGTTTGGGTCGACGAGTCCAAGAAGCTTGCCGGCATGGCGGCCGTGGCCGGCGGCGCCTATGGCGGCGGTATCGTGTCGCCCGACGAGGTGTACGAGCGTGCGATGGAATTCTTTGACCAGATTGGCGTGAGCGAAGGGCTTGCGGTGTGCCTTCGCCGAAAGATTGCCGACAGGGTGACCACGAGCGATGCCGAAAGCATCGAGTTTGAACTAAAGCGTCTGAGCAAGACGCTCGTTGCCGTGAGCGCCTGGGCGCGTGGCGTGGCGCGCAGTGAGCAGCAGGCGGGAGCCATCTTTACGACACGACACATGGGAAACCATGGCGACTTTAATAGTTTGGCGCTGGATCTTGCCCGAGAAATCGTTGCCGAACTGGTGATTAGGAACGTTAAGCACCCCGAGGCGTCGTACGAGAAGTCGCTCGAGGAGGCCAAGGATATGGTTCCGTGCTTTAATGCCTCCGGCTGGGAGGAGGGCTGGCGCGCCGCTCAGGAACGTCTGAAGAATGGCGAGCCGACCCTGATGTTTATCAACCTTGCCGCTGGTGGCTTTTCCAAGAATCTTAAATACGAGGTGCCGGAGAGCCTGCGTGACGCGGTGCGCCAGGTCGATTGTGGTTTTGACAACGCTGAGCGACACCCCAAGATGGACCTCGATTTTTTGTACGTGGAGTCGCCTACGAGCCGTTTGACCTGGGGAGTCGATATTAGCTCAAAGAAGTTTGACCAGCAGGCACTGCTTGGCGTGGTCGAACAGGAGGAGCTCGTGGCGCGCGGCGAGATTCCGTTTATCCAGAAGCGCCATCGCGTGCGCACGGTACTGGCGGGCGTCGGTGGAAAACTGCCGGTGCGCGACACCCTCTCTTACCAGGTCGAAGGCGCTCGCATCGTGGCGCAGGCCGTGGGTCGCTTGATGCGTACGAGCGTAAAGATGCCGCACGTGCAGGTGATGCTCGATCGCGAAATCACCGCCGATTGCGATTTTTCGTTCTTGCACGATTTGCCGATGGGCTACGAGCTGGAGCAGGTGGTTGGCGCCTGTGCGGCCGTCAACAATCACATGGCGGACAAGAAGCAGCACGCTGCCAGCAAGCAGCAGAACCTTGCTGCCTTTAGGAACAACCTGGCGAAAGAGAAGCACGAAAAGCTGGCATGGAAGGTTACCTCCCTCGATGCGCGCGAGGAAGATCTGGCCGCCTTCGATGGCGAGCGCGACTTTTATCTGCATCATTTTTGCCTGCCGTGGGAGGACCTCGCAAGCTATCCTGCGCGCAAAAGCACCGCACTGCACATGCCGTTTGCCGCGAGTGGCTATGCGTATGCGCAGGGCGGAGCGTGTAAGGTGCCGCATTTTGAGTTTCCCAGCTATGAGGGTGAACCTGTCGAGCAGATTGCTGCCCGCCTGGAGGAGCGCTGCCGCTATAACGAGGGCTTAAAGGGCGCGAAGGTTCGCCAGGTAAGCCAGATGGCTGCTCGTGTGTCCGAGCTGCTCTCAATTCGCGAGGTGCGCGAGCGCTGGTCGCGCGACGGGGTGCCTACGACGTTGCAGCCGGCGGCGACGGTGCACATGACGCCCTATATGTTCCAAGCGGTATACCTTGGAGAGCTGGGCGAGTCTGCCGGCAGGGCCATCTTTGAGGCGTATTACGACGGGTGTTATTCGCTTACTCGTGGTGATGCGGCCCATGCCGAGACAGGCGGCGATTTTGAGGTGCTCGATGCCGCCGGCAACAAGACCGGGGTGTGGATCGACTTTAAGCACTATCGTATCGGCGCCTATGAGGCCTACAGGCGCAACGGCGGCGATGCCACGGATGCCGAGCGCTTTAAGGCCAAGGCCCAAAAAGTTGGGGCGAAGCGCCTGTTGATCGTCAATGTTTTGGCCGATGAAGCGGCGCTGGAGCTCCGCCAAAAGACAATCGATGACGAGGGGATGGTCTACTCCTTCCCCTATATGGCAGCTGATGGAGCAATCAGTCTGGAGATGATGGAGGCGATCGGCCGTGCAATCGAAGCATAACCAGCCGTGTGGCCTGGGAGACATCGCTGTGTCCGAGCTTGTGTTGCAGCTCGATGCCGCGGCTGCCGAGAAGCGCTACTCGGTCTTTTGGTGCAACGTTGGCGATGCAGGCAAGCATGCCGTGGCGGACTTTATGGCCGATGTGTGCCAGACGGGCAAGGTCGTGGCGCTCACCCAGCTCGAGGACAACCGCGTCTTTCTGATGGTCAAGGCGGGCGCGCAGACGGGCGACCTTAACGCCCCGCTCGCCCATGAGCAAATGGTTCCGATTAAAACTCATTGGGACGAGCTGGAAGATTGCGTCGTGTTGCGCCTGCTATTCAACTCTTGCTCGCAGTTTGAGGGGGTCGAGGACGAGATTCCCAATGACACGGGACACCTGTATGTCATTAGTGCCAAGGGCGACCGCCGCGACGCCATTGAGGAAGCAGGAACGGGCCCTGCCAAGATTGAGACGGTCGAGACTGTTATCAACGAGGACTGCACCTTTGAACTTAAGATCCGAACGTTTGCCAAGCGGCGGGTGCTCATCGGTCGTGCGGCAGGCGACAAGCTGGAACTCGAGAAGATCAACAGCCAGGTGGGTTACAGGCTGTCGCCTGTGGCTACGGTGGTGCTGGCTCACGGACAAAGCGATGAGTATATCCTGCGCCGTGCCAAGGGCGATAAGCCGTCCAAACGCCGTGACCTTACGTTTTCTGCCCAGGCGGAAAAGGTCGCCTATACCAAGAAGGGAATCCTGTACCGAGAGCTGCAGATTCTTGAGCGTCGGTACAGCGATTTTGCCCAGGTGTCGCTCAGAGAGTATCCGCGTAAGAGCTTCTACGAGGTTTTGAAAAGTGAGCAATATGCCCGCGTGGTTGCGGAACGTTCGGTGGGGCAGCGGGTCGTGGTGTCGTTTGCGCGCAAAGGGCTTGCCGGGGTCGCGCGCAAACTCGCCGATCGACTCAGCGATACCTCCTGGGATGTGCGCGCGTCGTATGACGGCAGAGTTGTTGATCCGTTGGCTTGGAATCTGGTTGTTGTGCCTAACGAGGTTGCCGAGAACGATGGCTATGCCCTGCACGCTGGGGTGGTGGAACAGCATGTGACGCCGGATGTGTGCGAGCCGCTGTTTAAGGCGGCGTCGAATGCAAAGGTGCGCGGCGCACAGGAGGGGATCCTGGGGGCCATGCTCAAAGAGCTGCTGGTTAAGCAAGATGTTGCCGACGGACGGGTGAGGGCGTTTGACCTTGGCTCTTTTGGCGTTGGGTCGGTGACGGTCTGCGGCGTGGCCAATGTTGCGCGCAAGGAGAAGGATAAGGTTGAGCTGGATGAGCGCCTTGCGACGTTGACGATCGGTGCGGACGGGGCCATGGACTACGCCTCACATCCGATCGAGGACGGTCCCGTGGACGAGATGGAGCTTGAGCTGCTGACGGCCGAGGGTAAGCTCGACAAGGACGCCTATATCTTTGACGTGCGGGCGGGCGGACGCGCTATGCTCGCACGCGTGCGGGATACGGGCTTGACGACCTTCTCTAGCGACTTCGTGAACTTGGTGCGCGATTACCAGCTTACGGGTAAGGCGGGTCGTAAGAAGGAGTTTTTCGAGAGTTACAACTCGCCCTATTACGGCATTGGAACGTTCGAACGCGCAGGGATGACCTGCTACTTTGTCGGCGTCAACAACGGCACCAAAGAGGATGTGGCAACGGCGATCCATGTACGCTCGATTGAGGTGCTCGAAGGTGATGATCTGTCCGAGCTGCTGGTTCAGCTGGTCAATGTGGGGCTTTCGCGCTACGGAGCTCCCTCCAGGTGGCCGATTCCGGTCAAGTATCTCAACGAATATGCTGCGCGTGAGGGCGCGGCGGGGGATGTCGGTGGCGGCAAGTGATGGTGTCGCGCAATTATCGCTCCTAGAACTTTTTGAAATTATGCTTGCATTGTAAAAGGGGAGAACATATACTGCAGCCATAGCACATCAGATGGGGTCTCAAAAAGAGACCAAGCAAATGAGTTTTCAGTTTATGTTGAGAGGTACTTGAGCATGACCAGCAGAATTTTCCCCCTTTACAACGACAATACCGACCATATCGATCTCAATACCATCTGCGGTTACAGTATTTGTTCTAAGGCCGAGAACTACATGTTTGCTCAAGATGATTCAGAGCTTAGCTCCGAAGATTATGAGTACATGAATGATATTGAGCGCGAGCGGGAGTATGAGCTCGGCATCCGCTGATGGATGTGGGCTTGTCTCCAACTCCTCCGATTTAATTACCCCGTTATCACCTCTTTTTAGCGGGGCAAGTTAGATCGACTATCTGTGTCAAACAACGGCTCACCGTGGGAAGGAATCGGCAATGAGCAAGAACATGAACAAGGACATGAACGGCAAGGCCTTGGGTAAGGCCAGGGCGGCTGGGCGCGTGGCGACGGTTGCTGCGGCGACGATTGCCATGACGGGCGGCTCGCTGCTGTCGCCTCTGACCGCGGCGGCGCAGGGTGCGGATGGCATTGGCGCCGCGGGCGCAACGGCTGCGGTGATGTCGCCGCTGACGAGCGCTGCGGCCGCCGGTACTGGCGCGGGTGCCGTGTCTGCAGCGCAAAAGGTCGCCGACCTGCAGGCTGCAGTTGATGCGGCGCGCGCTAAAGCTGCTACCGCCAAGGCCGATCTGGAAGCGGCTGCCGCTCCCTACGATGCTGCCGCCGTCAACCAGCAGCAGGCGCGGGGCGCCTATGACGCGGCCCGCGGTGCGAGCGATAGCGCGGCCTCCGCTGCTTCGGCCGAGCTGGAAAAGCAGCTGGGCGCTGCGCAGGACAAGGCCGATCAGGATGTCAAGGCGTTTGAGGACGCTCAGGCTGCGCTCGATGCTGCCAAGAAGGAGCTGGCGGACAAGGATGAAGCCCTGACTGCTGCCCAGAGGGCATCCCGTGATGCCCAGTCTGCGCTTGAGGCCGCACAGGCTGCTGCATCCGATGCTACGCCCGAGGCTGTAGCTGCCGCCCAGGCTGCCGCAGGGCAGGCTGCGAGTGACCTGGAACAGGCGAAGCAGCAGGTCGTTGATGCGCAGGCCAAGCTCTCGGATGCTCAAGACGCTGCCACTGCCGCCGCTGCCAAGCAGCAGGACGCGCAGGGCAAGCTTTCGGCAGCTCAGCAGGCAAAGGCCGCGGCAGATGCGGACGTGGATGCCGCGCAGACGAGCTATGACGCGGCCAAGGCCGATCTGGATCGAGCCGAGCAGGGCGCCGCGGGCCCGGAGTACGAGGCCGCCAAGGCAAAGGTGGCTGCTGCGTCCGAAGCGCTGACGGCCGCCAAGGCCGCGCAGTCGAAGTGCGAGAGCGAGCTTGCTGCCGCTGAGCAGGACGTTGCCGCCGCCGAGGGCGAGGTTCAGACTGCTCAGCAGGCAGTTGCCGATCAGCAGCAGGCCGCTGCCGATGCCCAGTCAAAGCTGGATGCCGCCGCTGCTGCCAAGACCGCTGCCGACGCCGCTCTTGACCAGGCCAAGACCGATCATGCCAGTGCGCTCACGGAGCTGGCCGATGCCCAGGCCAAGCTTTCGGCGGCCAAGGACGAGAAAGACGCTGCCGACAAGGCGCTCGATCAGGCGAAGGCCCAAAAGCAGCAGGCCGACCAGGCTGTGGCTCAGGCCCAGGCAAAGCTCGATGCCGCTCAGGCAACGGCGAATGCATCGGCGGAGAACTACCGCCAGGGTGCCATCGCATTCTTTAAGAGTGTGGGTGCCGACGATGCGGCGGATATCATCCTCAACTGCAAACTCGCTGGCTACAACAAGGTGGGCGAGGAAGTCGACGCGACGAGCCTGACCAATATGAAGCAGGCGGTTGTGTGGCTCAAAGCGTGCAACGAGTATCGCGCAAGCGTTGGCCTAGGCGAGCTCAAGGTGACATATGCCATGATGGCGACCGCCATCGCCGACGCGAACTTCTCCGATACGAAGGTCGCGCACGCTCAGCAGTTTAACGTGGGCGAGAATGTGGCGTGGAACTACGGAAGCAATCCGTTTAAGCAGTGGGTCGATCAGGAGAAGGCCATCTTTGATGCTGCCGCCGCCTCGCTGGGCGCGTCGGGCCTTACGGGAAAGGCCGCTTACGATTTCTATACAGCGCATAGCTCCCAGATTGATAACTACGCCGCACTGCACGGTGGACCAAACCCTTCGGTCGGACATTACATCAACGTGATCAACCCCGATTACACCGTGACGGGCATGGGCGTTTGCACGCGAGGGACGCTGTACGGGAGTACACAGGCGCAAACATTTGTATATTCTGGTCAATGGTATAAGCCGTATAACCTCAATCCGATGACGGTTGCAGAGTATGAGGCTGCGTTGAATGCGTGGTGTGACTCGTTGGCAAATCCCGAGCAGGGCGTGGATGCGGCACGCAAGGAGCTTGCTGTGGCGCAGGGCGTTGCCGACGATGCCGGCAGCAAGGTGAGTGCAGCATCGCAGGCCGTTGCAGCAAAGCAAACCCAGGTTGAGCGCGCTGCCGCTAACGTTGATGTCGCGGCAACCAAGGCCTCGGAGGCCCAGGCTGCCGTGGCGCAAAAGCAGGCTGCAGCTGACGCCGCCGCGCGTGCCGTCAGCGATGCCCGCGCCGATTTGAGCGCTGCCAACGCCGCTGTTGCGGCAGCGCAGGACGCCGTGGCCGCCAAGTCTGGCGAGCTCGACATTGCCAAGGGCAAGGTGGCTGCTGCCAAGCGCGCACTGGACGCCGCTCGTGCCGGTGTTGGCGACAAACGGGATGCACTTGCCGCGGCCCAGGATGAGCTAGCGGCGTACTCAGCCGATATCGCCGCTGCTCAGCGTGCGTTTGATGCGGCGTCGTCTGCACTCGAAAGCGCGCGTGCCAATCAGCGCGAGGCGGAGGCCGAACTTCTTGCCACCCAAGGCGATGCCGATCAGGCAGGCATCGATGCTGCTGCCACTCAGGTGGAGCTCGATATGGCGCAGCGGGCTGCAAGCGATGCCGACGCCGTCGTGGCAACGGCTCAGGCAAAATCTGATGCAGCTGCCGCCCGCGCCTCTCAGCTTAAGAATGCCGCCGCAGCACTTGCCAAGGCCACTGGGGACAAAGCGACTGCCGATGCCGCGCTCGATGCAGCGGCGATGGCCGTGAGCGATGCCGAGTATGACGTGGTGGAGGCTGACGATGCCGTGGTGGATGCGACTGTCGCGCGCGACGCCTCTGCCGCCGCGGTTGCCCGCCTGCGCAGAATCAATATTGCCGAAGCCATTGTCAACGGCAGCACTGACGATGCGGACGAGGTACTTAACGCCAAGATCGCTGCGGCCCACGATGCCGCCGAGCGTGCCGCGACCGCCAAGGCCGAACTCGATGACGCCGTGGCTGCGACGGATGCCGTGGCGCCGGCATACTTGGAGGCGCTCGCCAACTACACCGCCGCCAAGGTCGAGCTCGACCAGGCTATTGCCGAGCTTAACGCCGAGATCGCTCGCCAAGAGGCCGCCGACCGCGGAAACGGCGAGCAGACCCAGCCCGTCACGCAAGTGACGTACCAGGCCAAGCATGCGGAGGCAAAGACCGAGGCCACGACTTGGCAGACGGCGATGCCCGCCACGGGCGATGCGTCCGAGCTGCTGGGTGAGACCTTCGTGATCGGCGGCACGGTCCTGGTGGCCGCCGGCGTATTCCTGTCCGATAAGCGCCGCCAGCTGATCCGTTAGGGACAGGGAAGCGCGCTGTTTTTGGCGCGCACCGCAGGGGCATGGGCTCTGCGGCGCGCGCCGCCTTTTTCTTCAAGATTGATTAAGGAGGGATATATGCAAATAAGAGGAGAGGCCGCGATTGCCTGTGGGTTCATGGCGGGCCTGGCAACGGGGTTGCTGTTCGATGGATGTTTCGACAGCTATATCAATCGATTCTGCGATTTTGGTTTTTCGAGAGGCAAGCCTTGGAAAACAGCGCCAGCTCGTCAAGAGGTGGCCGCGCCCATCGAGCCCCGCAGTGTGGATACCTCAAAAATCAAGGTAATCGTCACTAAGAACGGCAAGATTTACCACCGTTCTACGGGGTGCAAAAGCCTTCCTCAAAACGCCATTAAAACAAGCGTACCATTAGCGGCTGCACTCAAGCGAGGCAAGACGCCCTGCCCAACATGCTGCCCGCCAACAGTGTGCTCGATCTAGTTTTTTGGGTGTTTGATCCGTTTGGATGGAAGAACGAAGGGTAAGCCCTAAGGGATACAGATGCCGGCCCGGCCTGCAATTTCTTCCATTGATTTGTCCAGAGTCGCACAGCACGGAGGTGTTGCTTAATGTCCATTTTCGTTACCGGAGACGTTCACGGTGTTGCCGAGTACGGGGCGAGCCGCTTCTCGTCGCGCGTTTGGCCATTGGGCCGTACGCCGACGCGCGATGACGTGGTGATCGTTGCCGGCGACTTTGGCTTTATATGGAGCGGCTCAAACACCGACAAATACTGGCTTGACTGGTTTGAGTCCAAGCCCTGGACCACGTGCTTTGTCGACGGCAATCACGAGAACCATCATCTGCTGGCGGGACTGCCAATGCGAGAGTGGAATGGGGGTCTCGTTCACGAGGCTCGCCCGCATGTGCTGCACCTGATGCGCGGCGAGGTGTTCGACATCGTCGGGACCACGGTGCTCGCCATGGGCGGCGCCGCGAGCCATGACAAACAGTGGCGCCAGGAGGGAAAGACGTGGTGGCCCGAGGAGATGCCGAGCGAGCGCGAGATGAGCCATTGCCGCGCCTCGCTCGATCGCGCGGGCTGGAAGGTCGACTATGTTGTGACGCACGAGGCACCGGTCGATTTGGCTGACGAGCTGTGCATGGAGTGCAATCGCGAGTTCTACGACGATTCGCTGCAGGCCTTTTTGGGCGAGCTCGACGGGCGGCTCGACTACCGCACCTGGTTCTTTGGCCATTACCATGACGATGAATGGCGCGATGACAAGCATCGCCTTATCTACCAAGATATTGTGCCGATCGAAGCGCGATGTGCCGATGGGCAGGATGAGACGGCGAGTGACTATTTTGAGCAAGAGCGTTAGGAGGTCCCCGTGATCTGGTTTACCAGCGATACGCACTTCGGACACGAGAACATGCTACGGCTATGCGATAGGCCTTGGTCGACTGTTGCGCAGATGAACGATGCCATGGTCGCCAGTATTAACAGCAAGGTCGCTGCGGATGACGAGCTCTACATCTTGGGCGACTTTAGCTTTAAGATGACGGTCCAAGAGGCCTACGAGCTGCGCAAAAGCATTGCATGTAAGCGCGTCCACCTGCTGCCCGGCAATCACGACAAAGACTGGACGCAGCCTGCGGTGGCGGATGCCTTTATCGTCGAGCCGCCCATTTGCGTGCTCAAGATCGACCGTCAAAAAATCGTGCTGAGCCACTATCCCATGGTCGACTGGCAGGGTATGTCGCATGGCGGCTGGCATCTTCACGGGCATATCCACAGCTGCGGCGGCGCGTACAACAAGTTCAACCTTAGACAGGGGCTGCTGCGCTATGACGTGGGCGTGGACGCTAACAGCTACGCCCCGGTAAGTCTGGATGAGCTTAAGTTGTGGTTTGCGCAGGTAGACGAGCCGGTGCGTTGCGTTAAATGGCCGTGGTGGGTCAACGCCACGGGTGATGAGCAGATCGAGCACGATCTCGAAACCTATAAGAGGGAAGCGGTAATCAGATGACGGTCTATGTGACGGGCGATATTCACGGTGGTCTCGACATGCAAAAGCTGCGCGACTGGGATCTTGGGGATAGCCTGACGAGCGACGACTATCTGATTGTCGCGGGCGACTTTGGCTTTCCGTGGGATTTCTCTGCCGAGGAATGCGCCGACATCGCCTGGCTGGAATCGTGTCCCTATACCGTGCTGTTCGTCGACGGCAATCACGAGCGTTTCGATTACTGGGCGGAGCGCCCCATGGAGCTGTGGCACGGTGGGTTGACACAGCGCCTGTCGGATACCGCTCCCATACGGCGCCTGACGCGCGGCGAGGTTTTTGAGCTCGACGGCTCAACGGTCTTTACCATGGGCGGCGCCACGAGCGTGGACAAGGAATACCGCATTCCGTATTCCAGCTGGTGGCCGCAGGAGCTGCCGGACGAGCGCAACTTTGAGGAGGCACGGACAAAGCTCGACGGCGTGGGCTGGAAGGTCGACTACGTGATCACCCACACCTGCTCCACGCGCATGCTTTCGCCCACGCTCTATCCGGGGCCCGGCTGGAATTGCCCTGCCGTTGATCGGCTTACGGCATTTTTCGATGAGCTGGAAGACCACTTGGATTACAGGCGCTGGTACTACGGGCATTTTCATCGAGATGCCAACCCGGCCGAGCGTCATACCGTGCTCTACGACTGCATCGTTCGCTTGGGCGACGAACTCCAGCCCTGGGATGTTGCGTAGGGGTGGGGTGCCTGATTACTCAGCCGTTACGGTGATGTTCTCCCTGTGCTTGCGGATAACATCCCAGCTAAAGTGCTCGACCAGCCGCTCGGCAGAGCGCGGCGTGGTGTCCGGCGCGATGCCCGTTTGCCCGGCGAGCCAGCCCAGCAGCGCTTCGGGCGTGCCAAAGCGGGCGCGGAGTTCGCCCAGGTCCAGATCGCGGTCTCGTTTGGAAAGGCGACGGCCGTCCGGTGCCATGAGCAGCGGAATATGTGCGTAGTGCGGCGTGGGCAGTCCCAACAGGTGCTGCAGATAGATCTGGCGCGGCGTGGACCCCAGCAGGTCGCATCCGCGCACGACCTCGGTGACGCCCATGGCAGCGTCGTCGACCACCACGGCTAGCTGATAGGCAAACACGCCGTCGCTGCGGCGCACCAAAAAGTCGCCGCACTCGGTGGCGAGTGCTTCGCATTGGGCGCCGTACGTGCGATCCACAAATTCGATCACGTCGTCTGCGAGGTCGTCGACGGTGGGCACGCGCAGACGTGTGGCCGGGGCGCGCAGGGCGCTGCGGCGGGCCACCTCCTCGGCCGAAAGACTTCGGCAGGCGCCACGGTAGATGGGCGTGCCGTCGCTCGCGTGCGGTGCACTCGCGGCGTGGAGCTCGGCGCGTGTGCAAAAGCAGGGATAGGTGAGGCCGGCGTCTTTCAGCCGGCGCAAGGCGCTCTCGTACAGGTCTAGGCGGTCGTGCTGGTAGTAGGGGCCTTCGTCCCACTCCAGCCCCAGCCAGGCCAGGTCGTCAATCAATTGGGCGGCAAGTTCCGGGCGCTTGCAGCGATCGTCCAGGTCCTCAATGCGTAACACGATGCTGCCGCCCTGGCTGCGGGCCGAAAGCCATGCGCACAGGCAGCTGAACACGTTGCCCAGGTGCATACGGCCCGAGGGCGACGGGGCGAAGCGCCCCACGACGGGCGCGGGAGCGGCCGGCGTCGTTGGCGCGTCGGCGGCGGTTGTTGCTATGTTGCGTGCGTTGATGTCCATGCGGACGAGTATAGCGCGGGGCGTGGTGGGGGAGACGCTGCCGTGGCCTGCAAGTTGCTGAGGCCACACGTTGCGCGTGCCGGACCACCGGCTCGGCGCCTTAATCGTCGTCAATCAATCTAGCCCTCAAACGACAGAAACCCCGGCAGCTCTTCGCAACTGCCGGGGTTTCCGCGGAAAAGGGGGACATGATCCTCAAGCGGACGGCAAAGGGGCAAACCGTTTTCGCTCAACTGCTTTATGCCCCTCAACTGGCGGCTCAATCAGCGCATGCCGCGCCCACACAAAGCCGCTACACCTGTGATGGAGCTATGAAGTGGTATCTATTGCCGGAGCGGGCTATGCCAAGGAGTGTCCCAGATTGCCGGCAGATAAGGAACGTCCCCAGGTGCCGGCCGCGGGCGTGACTTTCGTCCCGTTTGATACTCCGCTGACCTAGATGTTCGTCACATGAACCCGCAAACGTGGGACAATGACGCTACTGGTATCACAGACAAAGGATGTGCCTATGAACGCCCCCGTTGCCAAGACCTGTCGGCAGCGCTGCCCGTTTGCGCGATTTGCTTCCATTTGTGCGCTCGTCGCGTGCGCGCTGCTGCTGTTGCCCGCCGTTGCACGTGCCGACGGGTATTCCATGACCCAAACCTACATCAGTGCCACGGTCGAGGCCGATGGATCGCTGGCCGTTGTCGAGGGACGCCAGTTTGATTTCGACGACGACATCAACGGCGTGTTTTGGGAGATCAATACGGGCTCCAACCAGCAGGGCGGCACGGCGGGCGTCGACGTGCTGAGTGTCGAGGAAGAGGACACCGCGTTTAACAAAGTCGATAGCGCGAACAAGGGCGACTCTGGCGTCTACACGGTCGAGCAGACCGGTGACGGCGTAAGGATTAAGGTGTTCAGCCCTCACGAGAGCGGCGACAGCGCAATCTACTACGTGAGCTACACCATGACCGGTGCGGTTATGAACTGGGCCGATACCGCCGAGCTCTACTGGAAGTTCGTGGGTGACGGCTGGTCTGCGGATTCCGATGACGTCGAGATGGAAGTGTGCTTCGCGAATGCCGCTGCCGGGACGGCGGCCGTCAAGGGCGATAACTTCCGCGCATGGGGCCATGGTCCGCTGACGGGCGACGTGTCGCTCGATGAGGACGAGCCCATGGTCACCTATACCATTCCCTGCGTGCACCAGGGCGAATTCGCCGAGGCACGCATCGCCTTCCCTAGCGACTGGGTGCCGCAGCTTGCCGCTTCGGGCGAAGAGCGCATGTCAACGATCCTGAGCGAAGAGAAGGAATGGGCCGACGAAGCTAACGCCCGCCGTGAGCACGCGCGTGCGGTTGCCAGCGCGATTGCCGTGGTGTGTGTTGTTGTGGCGGTTGCCTATACCGGTGTAATCGTGATGCTCAAGCTGCGCAGGCCCAAGCCCAAGCCGCTCTTCCAGGACGAGTACTTCCGCGATGTGCCCTCCGCCGATCATCCCGCGGTGCTTGCAACTCTTATGAGCTGGAACGACGTGCCCGATCAGGCATATATCGCCACGCTGATGAAGCTGACCGACGACCGCGTGATCAAGCTGGAAGAAGCGACCGAGACCAAGAAGAAGGGTCTGCTCCGTCGCGAAAAAGAGGAGCAGACGTATCGCATCACAGTGACCGACGAGGCCTGGAAGGCTGCCAAGAAGGACGGCATCGATCGCGACGTGCTCAAGGTCTTCTTCGCTGGCGTTAAGCCCGATAAAGACGGCGTCCGTTCGCGCACGTTTAGCGAGCTGGAGGAGTATGCCAGCGAGCGTACTGAATCTGTTGGCGACAAGCTCGAGGACTATCAGAGCACGGTTAAGGGCAAGCTGGAGGAGCGCGAGTTTATCGCATCGGATGGCACTATCGCGATGGTGGCCGGCCTGGTTCTCGGCATCATCATTGTCTTTGGCATTTTGGGCTCTCTGTTCTATACCGACTTTGCGGACGCCAACGTCGGTGCCGCTATGATTTCGATCCCCGTCACGATCGTGGGCTTTGTCCTGAGCTGCACCTTCCGCCGTTACACGCCGGAGGGCGCCGAGGTGGCGGCTCGCTGCAAGGCGCTCAAGCATTGGCTCGAGGACTTTACGCGCCTGAAGGAGGCTATCCCCAGCGACCTAATCTTGTGGAACAAACTGCTGGTGATGGGCGTTGCCCTGGGCGTTTCGAAAGAAGTGCTGCGACAGCTGGCCGAGGCCGTGCCTGCGGATCTGCGCAACAGCGACGATTTCTACGACAACTACCCCTGCTACTGGTGGTATTACCATCACTACGGCAACGAGTCTCCGCTCGATTCGTTCAACGAGGTGTATCACGAGACCATCCGCGAGCTGGCTTCGAGTTCCGATAGCTCGAGCGGCGGCAGCGGCGGCGGCTTTTCCGGTGGCGGCGGTGGCGGCGTCGGCGGAGGCGGCGGCGGAACGTTCTAGCGAGCGCTTGCTTTGGGGTGGATCTTTCTGGGCGGTTGCCAGGGAAGATTCATCCCATTTTTGTGCATCGAAACGGGTCAAACTTTCCGCTGCGGACCTTCGCGCAAGGGACAGTGGACAAAAAATGCCAAATATGAGTACTGTTGCTGCGTTGGTCACATATGTTTGCACATAATAATGGGCTCCTAATGAGAGTACTTCTCGTTAGGAGCCCATTTTATTGAACATTTGGGGAGTTATGTCAGCTCGTGCAGCTGGTCGTCATGCCTATAAGCATCAAAAATGCCCCAAATCGCTGCTACTAAAAAGGTAACAGTACTCATATTTGATGTTTTTTGACCAGGGCTATCTACAAACCCCCTAGGCCACTCATTGGGGACAGACTTAAATGACTAGTTGTTGGGGATCAGTCATTGGGGACGTTCTTAAATGACCAGGTGTGGCTGCTTGGGCTAGGCTGTTAGGTCGAGTTCGTAGAGAAAGCTTTCGCGCGGCATGTCGTGACGACGCTCTTCGCGGTTGGCGCGGTGCGTGGCCGTGCGCTTAAAGCCGTGCAGCTCGTAGAACTTCCACGAGCAGTTAGAGTCGGTGTACAAGTGCGCCCTTGTCGCCCCGCGCGAGGACAGGTACGAGACCGCGGCATCGAGCAAAACCGAGCCAACGCCCAGGCCATGGACATCGGGATCGACGGCGAGCAGCGTGACTTCGTTGTCGTGCGGCAACGGGCTGCTCTCGAGCAGGCGGTTGTTGGTTCGAATGGTGGCGCGCACAAACGAGAGATACTCGGCGCAGACATCAGGCTCCAGCTCGCGCATCTGCGAAAGCAGCGCGCGTTCGGTATCCATCCAGTGTTCCTTAACGGTGGCGCCGGAACTCTGTCCCGCACGCGCGAGCGAAATGCCACGCGCCTGACCGTCGATTACGGCAACCTGCGAAAACGTCGATGACGAAAGGCAATAGGCGAGGTCGCACGCGGCCTCAAGGCGGTTGTACTCATCGTTATCCGAATTGTTATGCCAAAGCTGCTGCAGAATCAGCGCGATGGCGTCGAAGTCTTCGGTATCAAACGGTCGGTAGAGAACCCGCGAGACCATGGTGCCTCTTTCTTTTGCGGATGCATATCGAGCACAGTTCTACCACGCTATTGGCATCTAATTATGGTGCCCCTGTGTTCCATGAACTCACCGTGCCCGGTGCCGTGCCCATCCCCTCCGCTCGCAAACTTTTTCTGCACATGCGCTCGTTGCGGGGTGCATCGATGCGCTCGATGCGCTACATTGAATCAGTATTTTCAATGCCGCTGCGCGAGCGCTGCAGATCGACGTATCACCGACTCACAGAGCACGGCGGCGTACCAGACAGGAGGACTGCATGGGATCTGATGTGAAGATCGCACGCGCGTTGATCTCGGTTACCGATAAAACGGGTGTCGTCGATTTCGCACGGACGCTGGTCGATGACTTTGGCGTCGAGATCATCTCTACGGGCGGCACGGCTCGTGCCATCGAGGACGCGGGCGTTCCCGTAACCCCCATCGAGGAGTTCACGGGCTATCCCGAGATGATGGACGGCCGCGTTAAGACCCTGCACCCCAAGGTTCACGGCGCGCTGCTGGCCCGCCGCGATTCCGAGCAGCACATGCAGGAGGCCGCTCAGCACGGCATTAAGCTGATCGACTTGGTCGTCGTCAACCTGTACGAGTTCGAGAAGACCGTCGCCAACCCCGAGGTCACCTTTGCGGATGCCATCGAGCACATCGACATCGGTGGCCCTTCCATGTTGCGCTCTGCCGCCAAGAACGCCGCGAGCGTTACCGTCATCTCCGACCCGGCCGACTATGATGCCGTCCTGGCCGAGATGCGCGAGACCGGTGGCTGCACCACGCTTTCCACCCGTCGTCGCCTGCAGGTGAAGGTCTACCAGACCACCGCCGCCTACGACACGGCTATCTCCCGTTGGCTTGCCGCCCAGGCAAGCGACGTGGCGGACACCTCTGCCAAGCTCGAGATCTCGCTGGAAAAGGTCGACGACCTGCGCTATGGCGAGAACCCGCAGCAGAAGGCCACGGTCTATCGCTTTGCCGAGGGCTGCGAGAACACCGCGAGCTCTCAGTTCCCGCTCGTGGGCTCCGAGCAGATCCAGGGCAAGCCGCTCAGCTACAACAACTATCTGGATGCCGATGCCGCTTGGAACCTGGTCCGCGAGTTCGACGAGCCGGCCTGCGTGATCCTTAAGCATCAGAACCCCTGCGGTTCCGCCGTTGCCGAGGACATCACGGCTGCCTACGACCGTGCCTTTGCCTGCGATCCCAAGAGCGCCTTTGGTGGCATCATCGCCTGCAACCGCGAGGTCCCCTTTGAGCTGGTTGAGCACTTTGCCGATCAGAACAAGCAGTTCGTCGAGGTCATCATCGCCCCGGGCTACACCGACGAGGCGCTCGAGCGCATGGCCAAGCGCCCCAACCTGCGCGTGCTGGCTACCGGCGGCGTAGACCACGGCGCCCAGGTGGAGCTGCGCTCCATCGACGGCGGCATGCTGGTGCAGGAGGTCGACCACGTGACCGAGGACCCCGCGACCTTTACGTTCCCCACCGACCGCAAGCCCACCGATGCCGAGATGGCCGAGCTCGAGTTTGCCTGGAAGGTCTGCAAGGGCGTCAAGTCCAACGCCATCCTGGTCTCCAAGGGCAAGGCCGGCATTGGCATGGGCCCCGGTCAGCCCAACCGCGTTGACTCTGCGCTGCTTGCCTGCGAGCGCGCCGAGGACTTCTGCGAGCGCGAGGGCGTGGAGAAGGGCGGCTTTGCCTGCGCAAGCGACGCGTTCTTCCCGTTCCGCGACAACGTCGACGTGCTTGCCGCACACGGCGTGACCTGCATCATCCAGCCCGGCGGCTCCAAGCGCGATGACGAGAGCATCCAGGCCTGCAACGAGCACGATATTGCTATGGTCTTCACGGGCGCTCGCCACTTCCGCCATTAAGTAGGGAGGTGGCGCTGCGGCTTGCCCAACCACCGCACCTTGCCGCTCATTCGTCGCTCGCGTACCCAAGTACGCGTCGCTCCTCTTTCACGGCAATCTGCGGCACCTGGGCAACCCTCGCCGACCTGTTAGGTTGACTGGGGAGGATGGGATGTTATCTCGTCCCTTGGACCGCCTCGCTTCTAAAATAATCTCTGCAAAAGACGGCCGCTCCGTTTGGAGGGCCGTCTTTTTGGTATAAGAGGACGGAATGACTAACACGAAAGGTATGACCATGCCCCAGATTGATGATGCAGAGCTGTTTGGCAATGCCGAGGATCAGCGTGCGTACGAGGACTTTTGCGCCAATCAGGAGGCGGTCGAGAAGTTTACGCTCGACAAGCCCGCGCTTATCTGCCGTTGGCGCATGTCCAACAAAAAGGTGCCCATGCTCAACCGTCACATCCGTGCGCTGTCCGAGCGTCTGGTGCAGGGCGAACCGCTTACCCATAACATGCTCAGCTGGGCCAAACAGCACGTTGAGTGGTCGCTTGCCGAGGGCGATTACACCGCGCACGACGGCGTGCTTATGCTGGTGATCGACATCAACGGCAACGCCGCCATGACGGTGGGGGAGTACGAGCCGCTGGCCGACACGTCGGCCAAGGCGCTGCGTGCCCGTTCCGCCGAGGCCCGCTCCGAGGCCGACGAGACCGGCGTGGCGCCCGAGCTGCTTGCTGCTGTCAACGACGGCGAGCTGGCCTTTGTGGCGCCGGCGGACGAGTGCCTGTGCGGCACGGCGACGCTCATTGAGCAGCTGGCCCAGACCAAGGGCATCCCGGTCACGCGCGTAGACATTCCCGCACAGCTCAAGGGCGCCTTGTTCCTGGTAAGCGACGAGCACGGCGTGGTGCCTGCCACCGACGCCGACGCCGCCGAGTCTGATGCCGCGACGGTCACCTTCTTCGCCGACGGCTACGAAAAGCTCCGCGCCCGCCGCTAAATGATTTTTCTGGGACGGGGATTAAAGAATCATTTTGGTTCCCGCCACCGCTGCGAGTGCGAGGCGGACAAAACGCCCCCGCTCGCGAACAGTTCTGTCACCTTGGCGACGTGCGTGGCGCGCACCTGCAGTTTCGCAGCCATAATGGTGGCAAGACAACCAAGAGGGGAGCGGAATCCATGGCGCTAATCTATATCGTTGAGGACGACGAGCCCATTCGTCGTGAGCTTGTCGACATCCTTGCCCGCGCCGGGTTTGAAATCGAGGCCTGCGAATCGTTCGAGCATGTCTCGCGCGATATTCTCGCCGCCGCGCCCGACCTGGTGCTGCTCGACCTCACGCTTCCCGTCAAGGACGGCCAGCATATCTGCCACGAGGTTCGCCGCGAATCCGAGGTCCCCATCATCGTCCTCACCTCGCGCACGACCGAGATCGACGAGGTCATGGCCATGACGCTCGGCGCGGACGACTTTGTTCCCAAGCCCTATAGCGCGCGCGTGCTCGTGGCGCGCATCAACGCACTGCTGCGTCGCACCGCGGCGTCAGGCGAGCGCAGCACGCTCGTCCACAAGGGGCTGGAGCTCGACCTCGCCCGTTCTATGGTCACCAACACGGCGACCGGCGACAGCACCGAGCTCACCAAAAATGAGCTGCGCATTCTCTCGCTGCTCCTGAGCCGCGCGGGCAAGATCGTCTCGCGCTCGGCCATCATGCAGGACCTGTGGGACTCCGACGCCTTCGTGGACGACAATACGCTCACCGTCAACATCAACCGCCTGCGCACCACGCTCGAAAAAATCGGCATCAAGGGGTATTTGACGACGCATCGCGGCCAAGGCTATTCGGTCTAGGGGCCGGCTATGTCGTTTGGCAAGTTCTTTAAAGATACACTGCTTCCCGTCGCCGTGTGGACGTGCGGCGTGCTGCTGAGCTGCTTTGTGCTGACGGTCGCCGGCGCACCCGTTTCTATCGTGGTCGTGGCGGTTGGCGTGTCCTTTATCTTCGGTATGCTCGGCATCGTGATCGAGTACGCTCGCCGTCGCCGTTTTCTGCGTCAGTTGGAGCGCGCGGCAGAGGAGCTCGAGAGTCCCGCATGGGTGCAGGAGATGGTGCAATGCCCAACCTATGCCGAGGGCGAGCTCGAGTACGAGGTCCTGTGCCGGGTGGGCAAGGCTGCCTGCGACGAGGTTGCCGAAGGCCGACGTCAGACCGATGACTATCGCGACTATATCGAAAGCTGGGTCCACGAGGCCAAGTTGCCCCTGGCGGCGGCCCATCTGATTCTTGAAAACCTAGACGGCAGCGAAGACGACCTGTCGCGTGTGGATGACCTGGGTCGCGAGCTGGCTCGCGTTGAGCGCTATATCGACCAGGCACTGTACTATGCGCGCTCGGAAGTCGTGGAGCGCGACTACCTGATTCGCCGTTGGGATCTCAAGACCTTGGTGACGGGCGCGATTAAAGCCAACGCGCGCGAGCTTATCGCGGCGCACGTGGCTCCGGTGTGCGAGAACCTCGACTTTGAGGTCTTTACCGACGAGAAGTGGCTCGAGTTTATTCTAGGCCAGCTTATTCAGAACAGCATCAAATATGCGCGCGAGGACGGCGCGAAGATCGTGTTTTCGGGCGCGTTACTGGACGAGGGCCTGGCGAGCGAGCGCATCGAGCTCACCGTTGCGGACAACGGCTGCGGCGTGTGTGCGGCAGACCTGCCACGCGTGTTCGAGAAGGGCTTTACCGGCGACAACGGCCGCACCACCAAGCGCGCAACGGGCATCGGCCTCTACCTGGTGGCGCGCCTATGCTCCAAGATGGGCATCGACGTCACGGCGGCATCCGACTCCGGCGAAGGCTTTGTCGTAACGTTCGCCTTCTCGACGAACAAGTTCCAATACTTTGAGTAGCCGGGCCGTCTTGCGCTGCGGACGGCTATGTTCCCGAACGTGAACTTAGCTAAGGCAACTGGCGTTATGTTCCCGAACGTGAACATAACTATGAGGCTCAAATGGATCTCCCAAAACAAAAACGTGCAGCCCAAACAAAACGTGCCACCCCAAACGGGGCGGCACGCTATCTTTTATCAGCCAACTCGCTGAAGTAAGGCTGCGAAGGCCGCGGGGCCGGGAGGGGTTTCCTAAGGGCACATCCCGCAGCCGCAACGCGGCGAGGACGTGCCCGTGGAAACCCCGCAGGCCCCGCGGCCGGTGGGAGCAACGCTACTTCACGACCAAAATGTCGCAGTCCGTATTGCGCAGCAGGAACGTCGAAATCGAGCCCAGTAGCGCGTACTTAATTGAGGACAGGCCGCGGGCGCCGCAGAGCACCAGATCGGGCTTGACCACGTCGAGCATCTCATCCTTGAGCGTCTCGCGAATGCGGCCGGTACGAATCATGACCTCGACCTCGGGAATGTTGGGATTGGCCTTGGCCTCCTCGAGCTGCTTGGCGATGGAGTTCTTAAATGCCTCCTCTAGGCCGTTGACCAGATCGACCGGATAGGAACCGGCGCTCTCGAGCGCCGTGGAATCGATAACGTGGCCGATGATCAGCTTAGCGCCGTTGTTCGCGGCGACCTTGATGGCGCGTGCGAGCACAAAATCCTGCTGCTCAGTACCGTCGAGTGAAACAAATACCTTGGTGTAGCCCTCGTTCATGGTTTCCTCCTTGGTCTATCGCACGGGCGCGGGGCTCGTGCGTCGGGCGGGCGCGGGTGCGTTGACCGCCGGACACTTTATCTTGTTGCAGTTATACCCAAGGATTTCGGTTTAACTGCTCGCAATTCTGTGAACGGGCGAGTTTTTTGGTAAGGGTAGGCGCGGTCGCACCGCCAACGGTTGATAATGGGACATCGCCCGCATCGTCCGCAGAACATCTACCGGCGGGTGTCTAACGAGGGGGTCCCTTTGGATATCATCGAGCTTCTAAAGTCTGCCTTCATGGGCCTGGTCGAGGGCATCACCGAATGGCTGCCCGTTTCGTCGACGGGCCACATGATCTTGGTGGATGAGTTCGTCAAGATGAACGTGAGCGAGACGTTCTGGAATATGTTCCTGGTCGTGATTCAGCTCGGCGCCATTCTGGCCGTCTGCGTGCTGTTTTTCCACGAGCTCAACCCGTTCTCGCCCAGCAAGGGCAAGGAGGGCCGTCGCGACACCTGGGTGCTGTGGGGCAAGATTGTGCTCGGTTGCATTCCTGCGGCGGCGATCGGCCTGCCGCTCAACGACTGGATGGAGGAGCATTTCTACAACGCTCCCGTCGTGGCGCTGGCGCTCATTGTGTACGGCGTGCTGTTTATCGTGATCGAGAACTGGCGCGCGAGCAAGCGCGAGGAAATGGCCGTTGCCGGTTCGTTTGGTTCGCGTGCTGTGGTGTCGGGTGGACGTCCCGCCGGTGCGCACTTTGCGGCGTCCGCCACGGCTACCGCTGAGGATGAGGACGATGACGATAACCTGGACTTTGGCTCCATCACTACGCTCGAGGACCTGAGCTGGAAGACTGCGCTGGGTATTGGCTGCTTCCAGGTGCTTTCGCTGGTGCCTGGTACGTCTCGTTCCGGTTCTACCATCATCGGTGGCCTGCTTTTGGGCTGCACGCGCTCGGTGGCGTCTAAGTTCACGTTCTTCCTGGCCATCCCTGTCATGTTTGGCGCAAGTGCGCTCAAGCTGGTCAAGTACTTCGTTAAGGGCGGTACGTTTGGTGCCAACGAGGTCGCCATCCTGGGCGTGGGCTGCATCGTCGCCTTTGTGGTTTCGCTCATCGCCATCAAGTGGCTCATGGGCTTCGTCCGCCGTCACGATTTTAAATGTTTCGGCGTCTACCGCATTGTCCTGGGCATCGTGGTGCTTGCGTACTTCTTCGTCCTGGAGCCGATGCTCGGCCTCTAACTTAGTCGACGCTGCGCGGCGGCCAGGGCGACAACTTGTCATTCAAAGGGGGCGGCATGACCAAAAGGTCTATGCCGCCCTCTTTTCATGCCAATTTGTTCGCCCTGGCCGCCGCTCGCTACCGTTGCCATGACATCGGCGGCTCCGTGATTGGTGCATTGGGGTCAGGTTTCTTTGCACCAGCTTGGTGCAGACAAACCTGACGCCTTTGCACCAAATCCGCTGGGGCGGGCCTGACAGCGGCGCACGGAGTCGTGGTGTGATTTGCGTCGGTGTCCGCGCGGCTCGGTATACTGGTACGGCTCAAACTATGGCGCTGCCCGCAGGCGCGCCGTCCGTCAGATGAGGAGTCGCCCATGACCCAGCCCTTGCCCTGGGAAAAGAACGCCGCGGTACCCGTGCCGCCCGCGCCGGAACCCGTGCCGCTCGATGCATACACCGCCCCCGCTGCGCCGGAGCCCGAGCTCGTTCCGCTCGACATCTATGACGCTCCCGCGCCGGCGCCCAAGCCTATCAAGCCGCTCGTCGACATCGACAGCCTTAATCCCGCCCAGCGCGAGGCGGTCCTGTCCACCGAGGGCCCGTTGCTGGTGCTCGCCGGCGCCGGCTCGGGCAAGACCCGCGTCTTGACCTTCCGCATCGCACATATGCTCGGCGACCTGGGCGTTAAGCCTTGGCAGGTTCTTGCCATTACGTTTACCAACAAGGCTGCGGCCGAGATGCGCGAGCGTCTGGCGGCACTCATCCCCAGCGGCACTCGTGGCATGTGGGTGTGCACCTTCCATGCCATGTGCGTGCGCATGCTGCGCGAGGACGCCGACCTGCTGGGCTATACCGGTCAATTCACCATCTACGATGACGACGACTCAAAGCGCATGGTGCGCGACATTATGCAGGCGCTCGGCATCGAGCAAAAGCAGTTCCCCATCAACATGATCCGCAGCAAGATCAGCTCTGCTAAAAACGCCATGATCGGGCCCGAGGACATGCTCAAGAGCGCCGATAGCCCCAACGACAAAAAGGCCGCGCAAGTCTACCTGGAGCTGGAGCGCCGCCTGCGCGCCGCCAACGCGATGGACTTCGACGACCTGCTCGTGCGCACGCTCGAGCTACTGCGCACCCGCCCCGAGGTGCTCGACAAGTACCAAGAGCGCTTCCGCTACATTAGCGTCGACGAATATCAGGACACCAACCACGTCCAGTACGAAATCGCCAACCTGCTGGCCGCCAAGTACCAAAACCTCATGGTCGTGGGCGACGACGACCAGTCCATTTATAGCTGGCGTGGCGCCGACATCACCAACATCCTGGACTTTGAGCAGGACTTTAAAAACTGCAAGACCGTCAAGTTGGAGCAGAACTATCGCTCCACGGGTCACATCCTGAGCGCCGCCAATGCCGTTGTTCGCCACAACTCGCAGCGCAAGGACAAGCGCCTGTTTACGGCCGAGGGCGATGGCGAGAAGATTCAGGCTTTCCAGGCAAGCGACGAGCGCGACGAAGGTCGCTGGATTGCCGGCGAGATCGAAAAGCTGCATGCCAAGGGTACGAGCTACGACGATATCGCCGTGTTCTACCGCACCAACGCCCAGTCGCGTATCCTCGAAGATATGTTCCTGCGCGCGGGCGTGCCCTACAAGATCGTCGGCGGCACGCGATTCTTCGACCGCGCCGAGATTCGCGACGTCATGGCCTATCTCAAGATGATCGTGAACCCGGCCGACGAGATGAGCGTCAAGCGCGTCATCAACACGCCGCGCCGCGGCATCGGCTCCACCTCGATCCAAAAGATCGAGCAGCTGGCGCGCGACAACCGCTGCTCGTTCTTCCAGGCCTGCGAGATCGCAACAGCCGAGACGGGCATGTTTAGTGCCAAGGTGCGCAACGGCCTGTCGAGTTTTGTGGCGCTGGTGCGCGAGGGCCGTCGCATGGACGGCGAGCTCAAGGACGTCGTCGAGATGATTGTCGATAAGACGGGCCTACTGCAGGCTTTTCGCGCCGAGGGCACCATGGAATCCGAGAGCCGTGCCGAGAACATCCAGGAATTCCTGGGCGTCGCCGCCGAATTTGAAGAGACGCACGAGGATATCGAGGGTACGCTCGAGAGCTTAGAAGAACTGCGTGCAGCCGGTGTTGCCGATGTGCCTGCCGCCGCCGAGCCCGAGTCCGCCGTGGTGAGCGCGCCTGCGCCCGAGCCGGGACCGTCCGCGCCGGTGTCTTCGTTTGATGCACTCGTCGGCGCTCGTGACGCCGCGGGCGCCAATCCGCTTGATAGCCTGGCCGCTCCGGCGCTCTCGCCGCAGGACGCCCTGGCCGCCGCCATCGCGGGCAACGCATATGCCGCGCCGACGGAGCTGCCGGCGGGTGCCGTGCATGCCGACGAGATCGAGCGCACCTACGGCCCGCTCACCTGTAAGGCGCTGCCGGCGCTCATGGAGTGGTTGGCCCTGCGCTCCGACCTGGATTCCCTGGCCGGCGAGACGCACGCCATCACCATGATGACCATACATTCCGCCAAGGGCCTGGAGTTCCCGGCGGTGTTCGTGGCCGGCATGGAGGAGGGCATCTTCCCGCACGTGCACGATTTTGGCGGCAGCGATGACCCGGGCAAGCTCGAGGAGGAGCGTCGCCTGGCCTACGTCGCCATCACACGTGCCCGTAAGCGCCTGTTCTTGACCTATGCGGCCACGCGTCGTACCTACGGCTCGACTTCTGCCAACCCGCGCTCGCGCTTCCTTAACGAGATTCCGTTTGAGGATATCGAGTTTAGCGGCATCGGTTCTGCCGGTTTTGAGGGCACGGGATGGGAGAAGCGTGGCGACCGTCGCGGCACCTTTGGCTCGGGCATGGGCTCGGATATGTACGGCGGCAAGGTGTTTGGCTCGCATACGCGCTCAACCGGCGGGTCCGGTTCGCGCGGTGGATCGAGCTTTGACGATTTCTTTGGCGGAAGCAGCTATGGGACCGAGCGCCATCGCGGGGTGTCGCCCGACGCCGGTCGCGTTGCCTCGACCTTTGGCTCGGGTGCACCGCGAGCCAAAAAGTCGTCATCCAAGGTGTCGCCGACGGTGGAGCGCAAGGTCGATCGCGCCAGCGCATCGCAGGACTTTGCCGCGGGCGATACCGTGAGCCACAAGACCTTTGGCACGGGTACCGTGATCTCGGTCGCCGGAGACATGATCGAGGTGCAGTTCGAAAAAACCGGCCAGACCAAAAAGCTCATGAAGGGCTTCGCACCTATCGTCAAGCTGTCGTAATCCCAGCGGACCTGGGCGGGCGTATAGGGCAACATCGCCTGCTCGGACAGTCCTGCGCAAGACGGAGAGCACATTAAGTGCTCTCCTTTGCGTGCGGAACTCGCGATGACCTTAATATATTTCTCCGGCCCTCCGCCGTGCTCGGGAGACGACACGTTGATGTCTGCTTAACTCTGCTCGCTCAGGCTAATGACTTTGTTGGGGGTCCACTATTTGCTGGAGGGTGAACTTGCATTGCATTGGCTCGCCCTCTACTTGTGGCTCCGCCTCATCAAAATCGAAAATCATAATGGCGCAGTTGGGGAGTTTTGTTGGGAGTTCGAAGTCCTCTGGGGCGGCGGCTTTGATGAATTGGCGGCTGGCGCTGCCGTGGCTTACTGCTAGGAGGGTTTTAACGCCTTCGGCGCCCATGAGGTTAGCGAGGGTGCTTACCATGCGCGTCTGCAGCGCCTGGCTTCCTTCTCCTCCGAAGGGGATTAGGTCCTCGCCTGGATCCCAGACGTCGGTGGGCAGCGCGTCGTGCGGGCCTTCTTCGAAGGATCCGTAGCAGCGCTCGATGATGCCTTCGCAGGGCTCGACGATGGCGTCTGGGCCGAGGAGCTCGCCTGCGACGAGACTTGCCGTGTCCATGGCTCGGCCTAAGGGGGAAGAAACCACTTTGTCGGGGACAACGCCATGGGCTTTAAGCCATGTGGCTGCCGTCTGTGCCTGCTCGCGACCCAAATCGGTGAGCGGTGAATCGCAGCGGCCCTGGACGAGCTTTTTGACGTTGAATTCCGTCTGGCCATGGCGGAGCAGATACAGCCTCTTCATGTTCTCCCCTTCTGTATACATTGCCTTGCTGGCACAGCCCTACTCGTGGGTACGGCCTACGTAGTCTTCGTCAATCGTAATCTTGGCAACCGACTTGGGATATTCGGATTCGACCCTCTGGGCCAACGCATGCTTGAGCTCATCGGCGCCCATGTCCAGATCCGAGGGTCGCACGCAGTCAAAAATCACATTGGTGTGCGTAGGGCCCGGCACGCAGCGCAGGTCGTGAATCGAAAGGCGGCTATCAATCTCCTGAGCCATTGCGTTGATATACAGGCGCATGCTCGCAACCTTTGGATCGTCGGATACGATGGGATCGTAATGGAGCGTGACGATCATACCGTCTTCGTTCCTAAACGACCGCTCGATGTTATCGAGCGTGTCGTGACTTTCCAGCGGGCTGGCCTCGGCTGCCATCTCGGCATGAGCGCTTGCGAACTTCCTGCCCGGGCCGTAGTCGTGAACCATCAGGTCGTGAACGCCCAAAACGCCGGGGTAGCTCATGATCTTGTCTCGAATGTGCTTGACCAGCTTAGGATCGGGCGCCTGGCCCAAAAGCGGGCTCACCGTATCCTGGATGAGTTCAAAGCCGCTCCAGCCAATATAGGCGCCAACGGCAAGGCCAACCCATGCGTCAAGATTGATGTGCGTCACCTGCGAAACAATTGCGCACGCTAACACGGCGCCCGTGGCAAGGACATCGTTCTTGGAATCCTGAGCGGTCGCATGCAGCGTCTCGGACTCAATGCGATCGCCGAGCTTTTGGTTGAGGGCCGCCATCCAAAGCTTTACGACCATCGAAAGCGCAAGGACTGCCACCAGGGCAAGCGAGAACTCGACAGGTTCGGGGTTGACAATTCGCTCCACCGACGACTTCACCAGCTCAACGCCAATAAGCAGCACGAGCGCCGCCACGACCAGTCCCGAGAGATACTCGTAGCGACCGTGACCGTAAGGATGCTCGGGGTCGGCCGGCTTGCTCGCCAGCCTGAAGCCCAGCACGCTCACGATATTCGAGCTGGCATCGGACAGGTTGTTCATGGCATCCGCCACGATCGAAACCGATCCCGACAGCACGCCAATTGCACCCTTCGCAGCGCATAGTGCCACATTGGCGAGAATACACACCACGCCCGTCAACGTGCCCACGCGCGCACGGTCGCCCTGCGCACGACGAACAATCCACTCGACCATCCTCATCAGTCCCCACGGTACTACCTAATATCTATTGCTCAAACGGATTGTAGTGTAGCCACTTTGTCCTCCAGATACAAAAAGGCCGCAACCCACACGAGCCACGGCCTTGGAACATGACAAAGGAATCGTCCTTTGTCGCACTGGTTTATGCGCTTACTTCAGCAGCGCTCGCCACTGTTTCGGACGAATCGGCTTCGTCTTCTGCCGCCCACCCCTTCGCCGGCACCACGCCAAAGCAGTAGCTCAGCGCCGCAGACACCGCAAATGCCACACCGCCGGCAACACAGCACCACAGCAGGTTCGAGATGCCGCCCGTGGCAAAGCCAATGACCATGAGGACATTCGTCATGCCGATGGTATAGGCCGTAACGTGGCCCACGGCTGCAACAAGGCCTCCGACGGCGCCGCCAATGGCCATGCACGTCAGGCACCTGCCATATTTAAAGCCGCAACCGTACAGCGCCGGCTCGCTTACACCGCCAAGAACACCCGAGATTGAATAGCCCAGCATGAGCGCCTTCTCGTCCTTATCCGCAACGCGGAGCGACGCGCCAAAGGGCATGCCCCAAACGGCGAACGTTGCCATCGTCGCGGCGATCAGGATGCACGAATCCGTTCCCACACTCATAAACTGCGCATAGGCGAGCGATAGGACAACGTTGCTGATGCCCGCAATCTTAAGGAACTCCCAACCCGCGGCAAGCCCCATGAGCGTGAGCAGCGACACGACGCCACCGGAATTGCCAAGCATAAACATAAGCTGGCCCAGCAGCATGCCCAGATAGCTGCCCGCCGGCGCCGTGATACACAGCGAAACCGGAACCATGACAAGCATGGTCGCAAACGGAACGAACGAAAACGCCACGGCCTTGGGGATAATGCGCTGAAAGAAACACTCCACTCGCCACAGCACGGGCACCGAGATGAGAACCGGAATAACAGTCGTCGTGTAATCGTTGACCGGCGCGGGAACCAGACCATACACATAAGTCATCGATGCCCCCGCCGTCGATGCGGCATCGACAAGCTTAAGCAGATCGGGTGCAATCAATACGCCGCCCAGCATCATACCCAGCTGCTCCGAGCAACCGAGCTGGCGGGCGGCCGCCCAACCAAGATAAATGGGCAAAAAGTAGTAGCCGGCGTTGTAGAGCCAACTGTAGAACAGGCGATAGATTTCGGAATCGGCAGGCCATAGACCAAGCATGCCTTCGCCCATAATGACGGCAACGGTGCGGAACAGCGCCGCGCAGACAATAAACGGCAACGCCGACATCATGCTTTTGGACAGATAGTCCACCACGGCCATGGCGTTTGATGAAACCGTCGTTGTAAACGAGGTGTTAGAAACTTGTGACATGGAACGCCTTTCCCAATGTGACATGCAGACTTTTCCTTTGTCACATCGTGCGGTACTGACCGATTGCGCGGTACTTTTCGTAGCGGAGGTTTGTGAGGGTCGCGTCGTCGAGCTGCCCAAGCGTATCGAAGGCATCAAATGCCGAGGACATGACGACACCGGCGATCTCCTCATGCGACAGGCCCCTATCGTCAACAATGCCGTCGATGATGCCGAGCGCCAACAGATCGGGGGCCGTGAGCTTAAGCGCCTCAGCGGCCTCATTCGCGCGCTCGGTATCCTTCCACAGGATCGACGCACAGGCCTCGGGGCTCACGACCGAATAGGCCGAGCTCGAGAGCATCAGGATGCGGTCGGCCACGGACAGCGCCAGCGCGCCACCAGAGCCGCCCTCGCCTGTCACCACCGAGACAATCGGCGTCTTAAGGCCGCTCATCTCCATGAGATTCTGGGCAATCGCCTCGCCCTGGCCGCGCTCCTCGGCACCGATGCCGCAAAACGCGCCCGAAGTATCAACCAGGCACAGAACCGGCCGACCAAATTTCTCGGCTTGGTGCATCAGGCGACGTGCCTTGCGGTAGCCCTCGGGATGTGCCATACCAAAGTTGCGACGCATGCGCTCTTTGGTCGTGGTACCGCGCTCGATGGCGATAACCGTCACGGGTCGCCCGTCTTTCCAGCCGATGCCGCCCACCACGGCAGCATCGTCGCCAAAGTAGCGGTCGCCGTGCAGCTCTACGAATCCGTCGAGACCCAACGAGATCATCTCGCCTGCCGTGGCGCGGTTCGCCGAGCGAGTCTGTTTGACGATTTCGAGCGCGCTTTTTGGTGCGGCCGAGCGCTTAAACAAGTGTCCCAGCTTTTTGTCGCGACGACCCGTATGCACGATCTCATGCGGTGCCCCCAGGCCGGGCGCGTGCCCTTCGTGCAGCGCCAGCAGCTCGCCTACCGTGAGCGCAATCTCACCACGCGGAACAACGGCATCGCAAAAGCCGTGCTCCAGCAAAAACTCGGAACGCTGAAATCCCTTGGGCAGACGCTTGTGCATGTTCTGCTCGATCACGCGCGGGCCGGCAAATGCCGTCAGGGCATCGGGCTCGGCCAGGATAATGTCGCCCTCCATGGCAAAGCTCGCGGTTACACCTCCGGTCGTGGGATCGGTGAGCACCGTGATATACAGGCCGCCCGCCTCGCTGTGGCGCCTAACCGCCGCAGAAATCTTGGCCATCTGCATGAGCGAGGTCACGCCCTCCTGCATGCGGGCGCCGCCCGATACGGTAAAGCCAACGACCGGCAGCCCCAACTCGGCCGCGCGCTCAAAGACACGACAGATCTTCTCGCCCACCACGGAGCCCATTGAGCCCATCATAAAGTTGGCGTCCATAAAGAAGAGCGCGGTATCGCAGCCGCAGATTTTGCCCCTGCCGCACACAACGGCATCGCGCTCGCCCGAACGCTTGTTCACGCTCTTAAGCTTGTCGGCATAACCGGGAAACGAGAGGAAGTCCTCCGACGCCAGATTAGCATCCCATTCCTCAAACGTGCCCTCGTCGACCGTCATGCGCATGCGCGCGCGACCGCTCACGCGAAAGTGTTTGCCGCAACGAGGGCAGACCTCGAGGTTGTCGTGCAGGCGCGCCTCATCGATCACACGGCGGCACTCCGGGCACTTGATAAACACGTGGCGCGCGGGAAACTCGGCGCACGACTCGGTCATCGGCCCCTCGAGGACGTTGACCGTCTTCGCTTTTCTATTCATCAGCATAGAGATGCCCCATCAGATCGGTGTGGTACATGCCCGACAAGAACTCGTCGTTTGCCAGCACGTCGAGCTGAAGCTCGCTGTTTTCGCTCACGCCCTCAATCACGAGCTCGCCCAGGGCCGAGCGCATCTTGCGAATGGCACCGTCACGCGTGGGCGCGCACACGATGAGCTTGCCGAGCATGGAGTCGTAGTACGGCGGAACTTTCGCTCCGGTAAACATGGCGGAATCCCAGCGCACGCGCGGACCACCCGGCACACGCAACGCGGTGACCGTTCCACATGACGGTAGATAGTCCGGCGTTTCGGCATTGATGCGGCACTCCATGGCGTGGTTGCGGACCGGTACGTCCTCCTGCTCAAAGGGCAGAGGCTGGCCGGCAGCCACGCGCAGCTGCCACTTAACCAGGTCGGTATCGGTCACAAACTCCGTAACCGGATGCTCCACCTGCAAGCGCGTGTTCATTTCCATAAAGTAGAAATTGCCGTCATCTGAGTACAAAAACTCGATGGTGCCAGCGCCCTCATAGCCAACGGCACGAGCCAGGTCGCGCGCGGCCTTGTGCATGCGCGCGCGAATATCATCGCGTCCGTCGAGGCACGGCGCGGGGCTCTCCTCGACCAGCTTTTGGTTGCGGCGCTGCACCGAGCACTCGCGCTCGCCGAGCGAAAACACATGGCCCTGCTTATCGGCCATAATCTGTACCTCAACGTGATGCGCCGGCGCAACGAACTTCTCCATGTAGCACTCGCCGTCGCCAAAAACGGCCTCACCCTCGGCACGCGCCTCGATGAACGCCTTTGCCGCATCTTCCACGCGCTCGACCTTGCGAATACCGCGACCGCCGCCGCCCGCGCGCGCCTTAATAAGCACGGGGCAGCCGATGCGCTCGGCCTCGGCCGTCGCCTCCTCGGGGCTTTTGAGCAAATCGCAGCCCGGCACGATGGGCACGCCCGCAGCAGCGGCCGTTCGGCGTGCGGCGTCCTTGTCGCCCATGCTGTCGATCACCTCGGCCGAAGGACCGACAAACGCCAGACCGAACTTGTCGCAGTCGCGCACGAAGCTCGCCTTCTCAGAAAAGAAGCCATAGCCGGGATGAATTGCCTTAGCTCCCGACTTTACGGCACAGGTGAGCACGGCATCGTCGTTGAGGTAGCTCTCGGCAAGACGCGGGCCGCCGATGCAATACGCCTCGTCGGCAAGCTGCACGTGTAGCGCGTCCGCATCGGTCGTGGAATAAACGGCGACGGTCTTGATGCCCATATCGCGGCACGCGCGGATAACACGGACCGCGACTTCGCCGCGGTTGGCGATGAGCACTTTGTCGAACATGGAGCCTTCCTTAACTTTCGTGCATGAGTGCAAAAGACATATCGGCGCGGCAGCAAACCTCACCGTTGACGCTCGCAGTACCCGTCGCAAAGCGGAACGGCCCGCGCGCACGCGTGATGGAGCACACTAGATCCACCGTGTCGCCCGGGCGCACCGGACGCTTAAAGCGCACCTTGTCCAGACTCGTGTAGAACGGCGTCGCGCCGCGCGCCTCCTCATCGCCCATCAGCAGCACGCAGCAGTTCTGGGCGAGCATCTCGCACTGAATCACGCCGGGAACGACCGGGTTTCCCGGAAAATGTCCCTGCAAAAAGTACTCGTCGCCTGTAATCGTGATCTTGCCGTGGGCCTCGTCGCCCACCAGCTCGGCTTCGTCGAGCAAAAGCATCGGCTCGCGATGCGGCAACAGCTTCTTGAGCTCTTCTTTGTTCATGGATATCACCTATCCGATCCTCATGAGGCAGCTGCCAAACTCCACGAGGTCGCCGTCGGCCACGCAGATCTCGAGCACCTCACCGTCTGCCTCGGCCGTCACCTCGTTGAGAACCTTCATGGCCTCGATGATGCAGAGGGTCTCACCGGCCTTGACCTTGGAGCCCACGTGCACAAACGGCTCGTCGCCCGGCGCCGGGGCAGCATAGAAAACGCCGACCATGGGAGCGGTCACCTCGGTGCCCTTGGGCTCCGGTGCGGCGGCAGGCGCCTGCGCGGCGGGCTCCGGTGCGGCAGGCGCGACTGTGGGAGCTGCAACTTGAGCGGCCACGGCACCCGGCATAGGCATGGGCACGGCAACCGGCTGCGCCACACTCGCGCGCTCGAGTTCGACCGCGGTGCCATCGGGCTCCTCAACGCGTACGCGCGTGAGGCCGCGGTCCTCCATCACATCGGCTATCTCGGCAAGTCTTTTGGAATCCATGCTCTAGCTCCTCGTATATCTACGCAGCGCGATGGCGGCGTTGTGCCCGCCAAAGCCTAGGTTGGTCGAAAGCGCCCAGGTAAGGTCGGCGCGAACCGCGCGATTGGGCGTGTAATCAAGATCGCAGGCGGAATCGGGCGTGTGGTAGTTAATGGTCGGCGGCACCACGCCCTGCTCGAGTGCCATGGCGCAGGCCATGACCTCAATGGCCCCCGTGGCACCGATCATGTGCCCCGTCATCGACTTGGTCGACGAGACATGCGCGGCGCGTGCCGCGTCCTCGCCAAGCGCTCGCTTAATGCCCGCCGTCTCGGACGAATCATTAAGCTTGGTCGAGGTGCCGTGGGCATTGATGTAGAGGCCCTCGGAAGGCTTGACGTCGCCCTCGGCCACCGCCAGCGATATCGCGCGGGCAATGCCGGCAGCCTCGGGATCGGGACTCGTGATGTGATAAGCATCATCGGTGTTGCCGTAGCCCACGACCTCGGCATAAATGTGCGCACCGCGCGCCTGCGCATGTTCCATGCTCTCGAGTACCAGCACGCAAGCGCCCTCGCCCATCACAAAGCCGTCGCGGTCTGCATCGAACGGGCGGCAAGCCGTCGCAGGATCGGGGTTGGTGGTCAATGCGCGGCAGGACGTAAAGCCTGCAACGGCATCGGGGATAATGGCCGCCTCGGCGCCGCCCGCGAGGATCGCGTCGGCATAGCCGTGCTTGATGGCGCGGAACGCCTCGCCCACCGCATGGGCCGAGGTCGCGCAAGCAGTCACGACTGGCAGGGTCGGTCCCTTTGCCTTGTGGCGGATCGCGATATTGCCCGAAGCCATGTTGGGGATCATCATCGCAATCATATAGGGCGATGCGCGGCGAGGTCCACGATCGGCGATCGTGTGGACGTTGTCGACGAGCGTCGTCATGCCGCCCACGCCCGAGCCCACGTAGACGCCCAGGCGCTCACGATCGATGGCGCCTTCGACATCAAAGCCCGCATCGTGCATTGCCTCGTCCGAAGCCGCCATCGCAAACTGAACGCAGGGGTCGAGATGCTTGGCGTCACGCTTGCCAAAGTACTCGTTGCCGTCAAAGCCCTTGACTTCGGCCGCCACCTTGACGGTAAACGCATCGGTATCGAAGTGCGTGATCGGGCCGATGCCACAGGTCCCGGCGCACATGGCCGCCCAGGTGGCAAGCGCGGTGTTGCCGAGCGGCGATACGGCACCGATGCCGGTGATTGCAACTCTCTGTTCCATCATGGTCTCCTCATCCAAGCCGTTCTTCGGCCCTGGTTTCTACATCGCCATTCCGCCGTCGACGCGCACGACCTCGCCCGTAATGTAAGCAGCCGCATCGCTCGCTAAAAAGCGCACCACGCCGGCCACTTCCTCGGGACGTGCCATGCGCTTAAGGGGAATCTGTTCCTCGGTTGCCGTACGCACCTTCTCCGAGAGCTTTGCCGTCATATCTGTCTCGACAAACCCGGGGGCGACCGCGTTCGCTCGTACGCCACGAGGCGCAAGCTCGCGCGCCACCGCCTTGGTAAGCCCTATCACGCCCGCCTTGGAAGCAGCGTAGTTGGCTTGCCCGGCATTGCCCATCAGGCCCACGACCGAGCTCATGTTGACGACGCAACCGCCGCGCTGGCGCATAAAGGTCTTGGTGAGCGCGCGCGTCATATTGAATGTTCCCTTGAGATTGACATCGAGCACGCGATCGAATGCGTCATCGCCCATGCGCATGAGCAGGCCATCGCGGGTGATGCCGGCATTGTTGACGAGCGCCCAAATGGAACCAAAGTCGTTGAGGACCGCTTCCACACACGCGTTGACGGCAGCGGGATCGGCCACGTCGCATTGATATGCGCGTGCCGTGGCGCCAACCGCCTCACAGGCTTCGCACGTCTCGCGCGCCGCATCGACGCTGCCGGCATAGACGACGGCGATATCAAAGCCGTCCTCCGCCAGACCGACAGCGCAGGCGCGGCCGATACCCCGCGAGCCGCCCGTGACCAGTGCCACGCGACGTGAGTCGTTGCGCTCGAGCGCGCCGTTGTTCAAGTTGCCCATGTCATTCCTTTCGGGTTACAGCCCTGTGGACTATGCGAGCTCGTCGGCAATAGCTGCGACCTGCTCGGCCGTTTCGCACGAATACACGCGAACGTCGCTCAGCGTACGCTTGGCCAGGCCCGACAGCGTTTTGCCAGGGCCGACCTCAATAAACGTGTCGATGCCCTGATTCTGCAGAGCATGCAGCGTGTCGACCCAACGAACGGCATGACTCACCTGATTGGCCAAGACATCCGATGCCGCTCGCGGGTCCGCCGGATAGGGCGCCGCCGTCATGTTTGCCATGACCGGAATCAGCAGCGGTGACGGCGCGTGGCCGGCTTGGATATACGTCGCCAGCCCCTCAGTCGCCTCGGCCATATAGGGGCTATGAAATGCGCCCGACACCGCGACTTTCATAGCGCGGCCGCCAGCCTCTTTTACTAGGACGTCGAGCTCCTGCAGCGCCTCGGGCGGTCCGGCAACAACCGTCTGCTGCGGACTGTTGTAGTTGACCGGCCAGCAGTCCTCGCCGGCCTGTTTTGCCAGGTTCTCGACTTGCGCCGCATCGAGCTTGATGACGGCGCGCATGCCGCCCGGATGGCGCTCGGCAGCCGCGGCCATCAGCGCCGCGCGCTCGCACACGAGCTCAAAGCCCGCTCGCGTATCGAACGCCCCCGCAAAGGTGAGCGCGGCGACCTCGCCAAGCGAAAAACCCGCACAGGCGGCAGGTACCACGCCGCGCTCACGCAGGGCGGCAGCCGCTGCCAGATCGTGAACGAACACGCACGGCTGCGTGTTCTCGGTCTGCGAGAGCTCCTCCTTGGAGGCGCTTCGGCACTGCTCACTGGTCCCCGGGCGCACCTCGTCGGCAATGGCGAACACCTCGGCGGCGGCCGGCGATGCCTCGATCAGGTCGACGCCCATCGCGGGGTGCTGGGCGCCCTGGCCGGCAAACAGAAACGCTACGCCACCCATGCGCACGCACCCTTCAGGACGTGCTCGGCGCCATCGACCAGGTCGTCAACGATTTCACGTGCACTTTGGCGCTCGTTGACCATGCCGGCAATCTGTCCACACAAAAACGAGCCCTCTTCGTAATTGCCGTCCTTGGCGGCCTTGCGAAGGGCGCCCGTGCCCATGGCCCCGAGCTCCTCGACGCTTACGCCCGCCGCCTCGCTCTTGGCGTAGGCGTTGGTGAAGGGGCTCTTGAGGGCACGCACCGGGTGTCCCGTCGAGCGGCCGGTCGCACGCGTCGAGGTGTCGTTGGCCTTCAGGACCATCTCCTTGTACTGCTCCGATACGGTGCACTCATCTGCGATCAGAAAGCGCGTACCCACCTGCACGCCGGCGGCGCCCAGCATAAAGGCGGCCGCCACGCCGCGGCCATCGGCGATACCGCCAGCCGCAACCACGGGAATATCGACCGCATCGACAACCTGCGGCACCAGTGCCATCGTCGAGGTCTCGCCAATATGGCCGCCTGATTCGGTACCCTCGGCAACCACGGCAGTGGCTCCACGACGCGCCACGAGGCGCGCCAGCGCCACCGAGGCAACGACCGGGATGACCTTGATGCCCGCCTCGTTCCACGCCTTCATGTACTTGGTGGGATTGCCGGCACCCGTCACGACGACCGGCACCCGCTCGTCAATCACGACCCGCGCGACCTCGTCGGCAAACGGGCTCATGAGCATGACGTTGACGCCAAAGGGCTTATCCGTCCTGGCGCGCAGCTCATGAATCTGGTCGCGCAGCCAGTTGGCGTCGGCGTTCATGGCCGCGATAATCCCTAAGCCGCCCGCCTCGGACACTGCGGACGCCAGCGAGGCGTCGGCGATCCAGGCCATACCGCCCTGGAACACGGGCTTTTCGATGCCGAGCAGATCGCAGAGAGGAGTCTTGAGCATCTCTACTTCTCCAATGCCGCCTCGACCGTATCGGCGAACTCGCCGACCGTCTTGGGGTTCTCCTCGGTATCGAGCTGGATGCCAAACTCGTCCTCAACGGCGACGAGGATCTCGACGGTGCCCAGACTGTCGAGACCAATCTCCTCGAGCGTGGACTCGGGCTTCATCTCGACGTCGTCAAGACCGGCGGTCTCGCGGATAACATCGCAAACGCGCTCGAAGGTCTTCTGATCTGCCATGGTAGTTCTCCTTTGTTTGTGCCCTAGGGGCGTTTTTATTTCCTATGTGCAACTACTTCCAACGAAGTAGATAGCCACCTATATCCAGACCGGCGCCAAATCCAACGAGGGTGATGGTGTCGCCCGTGTGAAGTGCACCGGCGTTTGCCAGCCGGTCGAGGGCAAGCGGAATGCATGCGCTCGAAATGTTGCCGGTCTCGCGCAGCGTTCGAACCACGCGCTTGTCTGGCACACCGAGGCGCTTGACCGCCTGACTCAGGATTCGTTCGTTAGCCTGATGGAATACAAAATGGTCGATGTCCTCGACCGAAATGCCCGCATCGCTCGCAAGCTTATGGACCGTGTCGCAAATCGCGTTGACGCCGAACTTGAACACGCGGCGGCCATTCATGGACAGCACGCTCTCGCTATCTGCGGAGGCCTTAAACGGCGAGGTGCCGACCAGACCGGGAACGCACAACGTCTCGACGTCGGGCGCCGTCGAAAGCTCAACGGCAAGGGGGCTGTCTCCCCCAGCCTCAATCACCGCGGCGCCTGCCCCATCGCCAAAGAGCACACAGGTGGCGCGGTCGGTCCAGTCGAGCGCGCGCGTCATCTGCTCGGCGGCAACGACAAGCACATGCTTGGCTCGTCCTCGGGCGATATAGCCCTCGGCAACATCGAGCGCAAATACGAAGCCGGCGCAGGCAGCCGAGACATCGAAGGCAGGGCACGTCGCGCCCAGTCGCTCAGCAACGGCACACGCCTCGGCGGGAACAAGGTGGTCACCCGTCGTCGTCGAGCAGACGATCAGATCCAACTGGCTCGCGTCGATTCCGGACACCTGAAGTGCCCGCTCGCTCGCCGCTACGGCAAGGTCGTCAAGTGACTCGGTGGTGCAGACGTGGCGACTCTTAATACCTGTGCGGGTAAAAATCCACTCATCCGAGGTATCGAGGAACTCGGACAGCTCGTCATTGGAAACACTGCGCTTAGGAAGCGCCGAGCCTGTTCCAAGAATCGTGAAACCCATCACTAACCTCCTTTGAGTTGTTAACGTGTTTACATCGACCAAGAGAGGATAGCGCATTTCAGTCGTTGTTAACGTGTTAACATTAAATTGTCCAAATGCGACAAAGGCTTCACATTGTGTCTCTCTCGACACCATTGCGTTATTCACTTATTCATTAAGGAGGCAGCAGCCGTTATGGATGCCAAATTAACGATAGTCGACGTAACCGGATCGACCAACGATGACCTGCTCGAAGCAGGAAAACAGGGAGCGCCGCACGGCACAGGACTTGCCGCCCGGGCTCAGACAGCAGGACGCGGCCGGCGCGGCCACAAGTGGGATTCAACCGCCGGCAACCTATTGCTTTCGATTGTCCTGCGTCCATGCGTTAATCCTGCGAAGTACTCTGGTCTTGCTGCCGTCAGCGGCCTAGCGGTGCTCGAGGCGCTCGAAAAACAGGGTCTTGCAAACGAGATTGGCCTCAAATGGCCCAACGACCTGGTCGCGCGTGGACGCAAACTCGGCGGCATTCTGGTCGAGGCCGCACGCGATAACGAAGGCAAACCTTTCGCCGTCTGTGGCATTGGTGTCAATGTGAACTATGCGCCCCAAGAGGTGCCCGATGGCGGCCTGCCGGCAATCGGTCTCTCGGACCTTAACGAGAACGTTCCAGCTGTCGACATGCTCCTCGATGAGGTCTATCACGCAGTTATAGACGCTATAGATGCCTGGGCAGAACGTCTCAACGCCATGGAAGAAAACACCGGACCGCTCGCGCCCGTCCACGGCGAATATGTCGCTCACCTCAATTGGATTGGAAAGCACGTTATCGCCCGCTCCCCTGCCGGTGACGAGCTGGCGCGAGGCATCTTTAAAACGGTCGATGGCTTTGGTCGTGCATGCATCGAAACAGAAGACGGCTTGCGATCCTTCCATTTTGAGGAAGCGTCATTGCGCCCCTTGAGTGAGTAGGTCGCCACAGCCAGCCGCTCGGCAGCCTTACCCGGCGATCCAAACCCATCATGCAAAACAAAAGGGCCCCGCTACCGTAGCGGCAGCGGGGCCCTTTAAGCTATGAGGGATATCGCTTAGAGCTTGATGTCGATGTCGACGCCAGCGGGGAGGTCGAGACGCATAAGCGAATCAACGGTGCCCGAGGTGGGGTCGAGGATGTCGATGAGGCGCTTGTGGGTGCGCATCTCGAACTGCTCACGGGAGTCCTTGTTCACGTGCGGCGAGCGGATAACCGTGTACAGGTTGCGCTCGGTGGGCAGGGGGACAGGACCGGAAACGCGAGCGCCGGTCTTCTGAGCGGTCTCGACGATGAGCTTCGCGGACTGATCGACGACCTCGTGATCATAGCCCTTGAGGCGAATGCGGATCTTCTGGGTAGCCAACTTAAACCTCCAAAGAGTGCGAGAGATGCTCTCGCGGATTACGTAACAGGGAGCTCGAACTTAGGCGTTCTTGCTCATGACCTCGTCCACGATGGACTTGGGCGCGGGCTCATAAGAGTCGAACTGCATCGTGTAGGATGCACGGCCCTGGGTCTGGGAGCGAAGGTCGGTAGCGTAACCGAACATCTCGCCCAGCGGCACCTTGGCACGGATGAGCTTGCTGTTCTTGCGATCCTCCATGCCCTCGATCTTGCCGCGGCGACCGGAGAGGTTGCCCATAACGTCGCCCATGTACTGCTCGGGGGTCTCGACCTCGACAGCCATGATCGGCTCGAGCAGCTGCGGGTCGGACTTCTTGAGGGCGTCCTTGATAGCCATGGAACCGGCGATCTTAAAGGCGGCCTCGGAGGAGTCGACCTCGTGGTAAGAACCGTCGAACAGGGTGACCTTAACGTCGAGGACCGGGAAGCCGGCGATAACACCGGTGTTCAGGGCCTCCTGGATGCCCTTGTCGATGGACGGGATGTACTCCTTGGGCACGACGCCGCCGACGATAGCGTTGACGAACTCGTAGCCGAAGCCCTCCTCCATCTTCTCGAGCTTGATGACGGCGTGGCCGTACTGACCGCGACCACCGGACTGACGGACGAACTTGCCCTCAGCCTTCTCGACGTCGTGACCAGCGGTCTCGCGGTAGGCAACCTGGGGCTTACCAACGTTAGCGTCAACCTTGAACTCGCGGAGCAGACGGTCGACGATGATCTCCAGGTGCAGCTCGCCCATGCCGGCGATGATGGTCTGGCCGGTCTCGTGGTTGGTGGACACCTGGAAGGTCGGGTCCTCCTCGGCGAGCTTGGTCAGAGCCAGGGACATCTTGTCCTGCTCGGCCTTGGTCTTGGGCTCGATGGCAACGTCGATAACGGGCTTAGCGAACTCGATCTTCTCGAGGACGATCTCCTTGCCCTCGGCGCACAGGGTGTCACCGGTGGTGGAGTTCTTGAATCCGACGCAAGCGACGATGTCGCCGGCGGCAGCGTCGTCACGGTCGATACGCTCGGCGGCGTTCATCTCGAGGATGCGGCCGAGGCGCTCGCGCTGACCGTTGGAAGCGTTGACAACGTAGGAGCCGGACTCGGCGCGGCCGGAGTAAACGCGGACGTAGGTGAGCTTACCGACGAACGGGTCGGTCATGATCTTGAAGACCAGGCCGGAGAAGGGCTCGTCGAAGGAAGGATGACGCTGGATCTCCTCGCCGGTGTCCGGATCGGTACCGGTGACGGCCTCAACGTCGAGCGGGCTGGGCAGGTAGTCGACGACAGCGTCGAGCAGCTCCTGGACGCCCTTGTTCTTGTAGGCGGAGCCCACGAAGACGAGGTTGAGCTCGTTGGCCAGAACGCCCTTACGCAGAGCAGCCTTGAGCTCCTCGACGGTGAAGTCCTCCTCCATGAGGATCTTCTCCATGAGCTCGTCGTCAAAGCTGGCAGCAGCGTCGAGGAGCTCCTCGCGCTTGGTGGCAGCGATGTCGGCGAACTCAGCCGGGATCTCGTCCATCGGCTCGGGGTAGGTCATGCCCTTCTCGTCGGCCTTGAAGTCCCATGCAGTCATGGTGACCAGGTCGATGACGCCCCAGAAGTTGTCCTCGGCGCCCATCGGGACCTGAGCGGCCACGGCGTTAGCGTCGAGACGATCCTTCATGGTCTCGATAGCGTTGAAGAAGTCAGCGCCCACGCGGTCATACTTGTTGATGAAGGCGATGCGGGGAACGTTGAAGGTAGAAGCCTGACGCCAAACGGTCTCAGACTGGGGCTGAACGCCGGCAACGGCGTCGAAGACGGCGACAGCGCCATCGAGGACGCGCAGGCAGCGCTCGACCTCGGCGGTGAAGTCAACGTGGCCCGGGGTGTCGATGATCTGGATGCGGTAGTCCTTGCCGTCCTTGTTCCAGAAGCAGGTGGTAGCAGCGGAGGTAATGGTTACGCCGCGCTCCTGCTCCTGAACCATCCAGTCCATGGTGGCAGCGCCCTCATGGACCTCACCGATCTTGTGGGTCTTACCGGTGTAGTAAAGAATACGCTCGGTCGTGGTGGTCTTACCGGCATCGATGTGGGCCATGATGCCGATGTTACGGGTATCGGAAAGCTTGTACTTAGGCTTAGCCATGTTAGTTCCTTACCTTAACTTACCAACGATAGTGAGAGAACGCGCGGTTGGCCTCGGCCATCTTGAAGACGTCCTCACGCTTCTTGACGGAAGCGCCCAGGCCGTTGGAGGCGTCGAGGATCTCGTTGGCGAGACGCTCGGCCATGGTCTTCTCCTTGCGAGCGCGGGAGAAGTTGACGATCCAGCGGATACCCAGAGCGGTGGAACGACGGGAGTTGACCTCCATCGGGACCTGATAGGTAGCGCCGCCGACACGCTTGGGCTTAACCTCGAGCGTGGGCTTGACGTTGTCCATAGCCTTCTTGAAGGTAGCGAGAGCGTCGCCACCCTCAGACTTCTCGGCAACGATCTCGAAAGCGGTGTAAACGATGCGCTCAGCGGTGGCCTTCTTGCCGTCAAGAAGGACCTTGTTGATGAGCTGAGTCACCAGGCGGTTGTTGTAAACGGCGTCAGGCTGAACCTCACGACGATTAGCTGCTGCACGACGCGGCATGTGAAATCTCCTTAAGTGTCTACCGTGCGGCGCTTAGGCGGCACACGGCGAAAGTATCAAAACGTTATCTGGCTTATTTAGCCTTGGGGCGCTTAGCACCGTACTTGGAACGGGCCTGCATACGGTTCTGGACCGGAGCAGCGTCGTAGGCGCCACGGATGACGTGATAACGGACACCAGGGAGGTCACGGACACGACCGCCGCGGACGAGCACGATGGAGTGCTCCTGCAGGTTGTGGCCCTCACCCGGGATGTAAGCAGTAACTTCGATGCCGTTGACAAGGCGAACACGGGCAACCTTACGAAGAGCCGAGTTCGGCTTCTTGGGGCTCGTGGTGAAGACGCGGGTGCACACGCCGCGCTTCTGGGAGTTGTGCTGCAGAGCAGCGTTCTTGGACTTCTTGGGCACGGAACGACGGCCCTGGCGAACCAGCTGGTTAATAGTAGGCAAAGCGTACTCCTTCTCGAATGATTCCAGCTTTCTGTAAAGTGCAACGGCTTGAATCGAGGGGTCAGCATCCCCCTACGAAACACGCAGTTCGATAGGATACGTGCCGTTAGCTGTGTCGTCAACAGACCACGCCGCCGGGCGTATCCCAAAATAGCTATATTTCCGCAAAGCCTCCATAAAAGGAATCCCCGCCTGTGCGCAAGTGCCCATTCCAGCCGTCCATGTAACGCAAAAATGGCCGCTTCCCCTAGTGGGAAGCGGCCTCAAGTCTTACGAGTAGACGATGGTAAAGGGTACTTCTGTTTCGGTCTCTCCTGTTGATGTGCACCTCGTTCCCTCAAGGGTTACCGATACAACCTGATCGACATTGATGAGCCTTGCCGGAACCCAGATGTTCTCTCCGCTATTGCGCGCCATCGAAACATAGAAATTGTACGCCCCTGCGTCGTCATCTTCGATAATCTGCTCCGATCCATCCTTGTAGCTGACGGTCAGTTTATGATCAACTGCTTCATAGCCCAGATCATCGATGTGCGTCTGGATGGAAAACGGGCTGATCTCGAGAGGCGAGTCGTCGGAGCGGAGCTCCTTTGTATCGACGTGCGCTCCGACGTTAAACTCTGGCGTCGATACCTCGATCACCTTCGCATCCTCACCTTTGCCCTCCGTCCAACTGATATTCCAGGTGACCGCATGTCGTAAATCTCGATCGCGATTCCAAGATGCAAAGTACATCGTGCCGTTAATGACCGTGTCGCTTGATGTGTCTTTATCAATGGTGCAGCGTGTATCAGCCCATTCCTCGCCGAAGTTCATGCTGGGTGTACTGACGCCCCCTTCTTCTTCACCATAGAGAACAAGTTCGCCAGTCTCTGCTGCCGGCTTGTAGTAGTTAACACCATTTGGATTGGACAACGTAAACGTCACGGCACCGCAACCGTTTTTATCGATAGCCATATCATGAATGTCGAGTGTATAGCCGTTGCCCTCGACGGACAGATTGACCTTCTGTACTGAACCCTCCAAGCTTTGGGGCGCAATGCCGTCACCAAACTCTCTGGTGTAGGTATATTTAGTCCCCGACGAGCCACCTTGAGTCCAGGTAATGGACTCTCCGTTGCCATGGTTTCCCCAGGCAGAGGCAAAATAGCTGGAATTGACGACGGCGTAGGCGACCCCTCCGGTCGCCAGCACTCCGGCAAGGCATCCGATTACGGCAACATAGAGAGGCTTCGCGTGGCCCTTTCGATGAAGCGGCTCACCCGCAGCAGCATCAATAACACGGTCGGCAAGATCGCTATCGGCTTGGATGGACTCGAAGGCCTGCTTGATTTGATTGGATTTCACGGTCGCCCTCCTCTAGGATGAATTTGAGCTTCGATCTACCGCGAGCTAAACGCGTTCGAACGGTCGCGGCTGGCACATGCAGTAACTCGGCAATCTCTGAGGTCGAAAAGCCCAGATAGTAATAGAGCACGATGGGGACACGGAATCGCTCCGGAAGTCGCATAACGTCTGACAGGACCGCCTTGGTCTCATCCTGCGCCGCCGAAAGCGAATCGGCCAGGTTCTCAATATCCTCTACACGCCTCCATGGCTTTCGAAAGAGCGATTTACATTCATTGATCGTGACCCGGATAAGCCAGCGGCGAAGATGTTCCCAACTTTCAAAGTGTCCATCGCTTTTAAGCAACTTAAGAAAGACATCTTGGGCAATATCGTCGGCATCGGCGCGATCGCGCAGGTACGTCAAGGCGATTCGAAACACGACATCCCGGTGATCTTCGACCGCCTGTCTAAATGCTTGTTCTTCCATAATCACCTCCCGGTGACGGTAATGATTCTTGATGAGGTCCTCACCATAGATACGCTCTGGCCGGACGAAATGTTTCAAATTCAAGCAGGAAAAACCTACCAAAATAAACCTGTCCCTTTTTGGCAAGGGATCAACGGAACGCAACAGGTTGAGCATACGCAAGCGAGCGGCCCCCAGAGCGTACAAGGTGGCATGAAAAAGGCAGGGCATTGACCTTTTGGTCATGCCCTGCCTTTTGAATGACAGATTGTAGCTCTGGGGGCCGCGCAGCGACGGAGGTCGCCGCCGTTCGTTAGAACGGCGGAACTAATTACTCCTCGTCGTTGTCCTTGGCCTCTTCGGCGTCGTCGGTGTCCACGAGCTGGTTGAGCAGCTCGTCGAGGGAAGCCATGTCCTCGTTGATCGCGCCGTTGGCGGGAGCCTTCTTGTCGTCGATCGGGGCGCCCAGGAGCTCCTCGTCGGCGTCGGCGTGATGCGTCGGAGCGGAGGTGCCCAGCAGGATGTCGTCCGGACCGTCGGGGCTAAAGACCATCTGCAGCAGCTGCGAGAGGTCTTCCTCGTCGGCAACGTCGTCGTTGTTCTCGAGGATGTAGAGCAGGTCGTGGGCCTCGAGGCCGTCACGGAGCTCCTCGATCGCCTTGGCGCCGATGCCATCGATGCGCAGCAGATCCTCCTCGGACTTGCCAACCAGGTCGCCGACCGTCTCGATGCCAACCTCGCTGAACTTGTTGGTCCAGCGCTGCGACACGCCCAGGTCGTCGAACAGGTACAGACGAGCCTTCTCGGCGGAGATGGTGTGGCCGTTGCGGGTGAACGAACCGTCAGCACCACCGAACTCGTCGTAGCCGGCCCAGTCGAGCTGCTGCGGGAGCTGCTCGTCCAGGTCCTTGAGCTCCACAGGAGCCCACTCGGGCAGCGACTTGGCGTTGGGCGAAGCCGGGCCGTCGATGTCCACGTAGCCGTCGGCCGTGCGATACGTCAGCTTGGCGTTGGCGTACGGCTTGAGGCCGGTACCAGCCGGGATCTTCTTACCGACGATGACGTTGGACTTAAGGTCGAGCAGGTGGTCGACCTTGCCCTCGATGGCAGCCTCGGTAAGGACGCCAGCGGTACGGATGAACGAAGCGCTCGACAGCCAGGAGTCGATGTTGGACGCGACCTTGAGCGTACCCAGGATGACGGGCTCGGCCACGGGAGCCTGACCGCCCAGACGGGCAACGCGCTCGACCTCGTCGGCAAACTCGTAGCGGTCGACGTACTGACCAAGTAGGTACTTGGAGTCGCCGGGGTTGGTGATCTGAACGCGACGCAGCATCTGACGTGCGAGCACCTCGATGTGCTTGTCGTTCAGGTCGACGCCTTGGCTGGTGTAGACGTCCTTGACGCTCTCGACGAAGGTGTGCATCGTCGACTCGATGTCGGTCAGCTTGCGCAGGTTGCGGAAGTTAACGAAGCCCTTGGTGATCTGGTCGCCGGCGCGAACCTCGCAGCCGTCCTCGATCTCGGGCATGAAGCGCACCGAAGCGGGGACGCGACGCTCGTCGAGGACACGGGTGTGATCCTCGGAGTCGGTGAGCGTCAGCACGTACTCGGACTTCTCGGGCTTAATCGAGAGGTGGCCGGAGTACGGAGCCAGCTCGGCCTCGCGACCCAGGATCTTCTCGTTGACGTTGCCGACGATATCGAACATACGGCTGACCGTAGGCAGACCCTGCGTAATATCGTCGACGCCAGCGACGCCGCCGGAGTGAATGGTACGCATCGTAAGCTGCGTACCGGGCTCGCCGATGGACTGGGCGGCAATAATGCCGACCGCGGTACCGATGGCGACCGGACGACGGGTGGAAAGATCCCAGCCGTAGCACTTCTGGCACACGCCGTACTTGGAGCGGCAGGTGAGCAGCGCGCGAAGCTTGACCTTCTTAAGGCCGGCATCGACCATCTTCTGGATGTCAGCGACCTTCTCGATGTAGCCGTCCCGCTCAAAGAGCACGGTGCCATCGGGAGCCACGACGTCCTCAATGAAGCAACGGCCGACGAGGTCGGTGTTGAGGTCGGTGGTGCCGGGGATGATGAGGTTGTAGGTGACGCCCTCGTGCGTACCGCAGTCCTCCTCGCGGACGATGACGTCCTGGGCCACGTCGACCAGACGACGGGTCAGGTAACCAGAGTCCGAGGTGTGGGATGCGGTATCGACCAGGCCCTTACGGGCGCCGTAGGTCGAAATGAAGTACTCGAGCGGCAGCAGGCCCTCGCGGAAGTTCGCCTTAATGGGAAGGTCGATCGTCTCGCCGGACATGTCTGCCATCAGGCCACGCATGCCGCCGAGCTGACGCAGCTGGGTCTTAGAACCACGGGCGCCGGAGTCGGCCATCATGTAGAGCGGGTTCTCCTCGTCGAACAAGTCGAGCATGAGCGCTGCAACCTTATCGGTACAAGCGGTCCACTCGTTAACGACTTCGATGTGGCGCTCCGTCTCGTTGATGAAGCCCTCCTCGAAGTACTCGTTGATCTGGTCGACGTTGGCCTGGGCGCGATCGAGCAGCTCCTGCTTCTCGGCAGGGATGAGAGCGTCCCACACCGAGATGGTGAGGCCGGCGCGGGTAGCGTAGTGGAAGCCGGAGTACTTGATGGCGTCGAGGATCGGGCCGACCTTGGCCTCGGGATAGCGATCGCAGCAGTCCGCAACCAGCTTGGCCACGTCGCCCTTGACCATCTTGTAGTTCATGAACTCGTAGTCTTCGGGCAGGCACTGGCGGTTGAAGATGATGCGGCCGATAGAGGTCTCGAAGCGCGCGGTCTTGTTGCCGGTGACGTCGTAGTCGACAAACTCGTTCTTGCCGTTCTTGACGCGGAAGATACGGGTGCCGTCCTCGTTGATGACATTGGCGTCGGCAGCGGACACGCGGACCTGAATCTTGGCCTGCATGTCGACCTCGGAGCGGCAGTCATAGGCGTGCAGCGCGTCGTCGAAGCTGGCGAACACGTGGTTCTCGCCCGGCAGACCGTCGCGGACCTGGGTCAGGTAGTACACACCGATGATCATGTCCTGCGAGGGGATGTTAACCGGCTTGCCGGATGCCGGCGAGCGCAGGTTGTTCGCAGAGAGCATAAGCACGCGAGCCTCGGCCTGAGCCTGGCTGGACAGCGGCACATGGACAGACATCTGGTCGCCGTCGAAGTCGGCGTTGAAGGGCGAGCAGACCAGCGGATGCAGGTGGATAGCCTTGCCCTCGACCAGCACCGGCTCAAAGGCCTGGATGGACAGACGGTGCAGGGTCGGTGCACGGTTGAGCAGCACGACGCGGCCGTCGATGACCTCTTCGAGGATATCCCACACAAAGGTGGCACCGCGGTCGATAGCGCGCTTGGCGCCCTTGATGTTCTCGACCTTGCCGAGCTCGACCAGGCGCTTCATGACGAAGGGCTTGAAGAGCTCCAGCGCCATGGTCTTGGGCAGACCGCACTGGTGCAGCAGCAACTTGGGGTCGGTAACGATTACCGAACGGCCGGAGTAGTCGACACGCTTGCCCAGCAGGTTCTGACGGAAAC
>UQYE01000004.1:0-61234 GCA_900545145.1 uncultured Collinsella sp.
CACTCATTGGGGACAGACTTAAATGAGTAGTCGTTGGGGACGTTCTTGTTTGACTAGTTGTTTAGAACGTCCCCAACGACTAACCCTTACGACAGTTCGTCGGCTACTTGGTGCTCGTAGAAGGCCTCTACTACGGCGTTAAAGTCGCGGGCGAAGCCTTCCATGGTTCCGCGCCAGGTGACTCGGTTGGGCTTGCCCTGGCCTACATAGGCAGTCTGAATGCCGCAGGCGGGGCTAGGGAAGTCGCGTTTGGGATCGTTGCCCACCATAAGGACCTCGTGCGGTTCGAGCCCCATCACCTGAAGCTGCTCTAGATAGTAGGTGGCATCAGGCTTGCAGCGGGTGGCGTTTCCCATGTGCGTGACGAGCTCAAAGGGGGCGTCGGCCAGGTCGCCCCAACCCATGCGGCACTCGATGGCCCCCTGCGGAAAGCTGGGGTTGGTAAAGAGCGCGCAGCGCAGCCCTGCGTCCTGTACGGCCTGGAGCGCGGCGTGTGCGCCCGGCATGGCATGGGCGTTGATGAGTTCGTCATTCTTGTACGGAAGAACTTCGCGGTCGTAGTAGGTAAACGCCTCGTAGATGAGGGGATCGGAGAGGCAAATCCCGCATCGGCGCTTGACCTCTTCTTGGTAAAACTCAAGATTGGTGCGGTTGTCCGTGCCGCTGCGGCGATTGGCGTTGAGGTCGACCAGGATGGTGCCGAGGCGTGCCATCGTGCCCCCGCGGCTGCGACGTCCGATATCCGCGAGCATCGATGAGACATCCTTAAAATAGCGAAGGATGAACGCATTGAGGTTAATGCTAAGAAGCGTCTCGTCCATATCGAAAACGACTGCTTTGAGCACGCGGGCACCTTTCTCGAAAAATCGTTCCAGAATCGTATGTCTGGGATACTTTACCCCAAAGCAGTATGCTTCACTGCTTATCGTCAACTTGTGGAGACAGTCGTTCACAAGATTGCGAAAAAGTCTCCATACGAGTAAAAAATCGCAGTTCACGCTTGAAATCGAAGTGATTTCCCCGTAATCTATACGGACGTGATTGCATAAGCGTCACATCAGTATCTGTCGGCTCCCGAGTGTTCCTAAACGTTGTGTGCTTGTCGCACCCTTCTGTAGGTCCTAGCAATCGGGGCCCCGTAGTTCGAAAGGGGTCCACCTTTGAGTGAGATTCAGAACTCGTCCATTTTCTCTCTTGACGATGTCAACGAGGAGGAGATGAACAACCTCATCGACGGTACGATTACCGACTTTGATGAGGGCGATCTCGTTAACGGCACTGTCGTTAAGATCGAGCATGACGAGGTGCTCGTTGACATCGGATTTAAGTCCGAGGGCGTTATCCCGGTCCGCGAGCTGTCCATCCGCAAGGACGCTAACCCTGCAGACATCGTTGCACTCGGTGATCCCATCGAGGCCCTCGTTCTCCAGAAGGAGGACAAGGACGGTCGTCTGGTCCTGTCCAAGAAGCGTGCCGAGTACGAGCGTGCTTGGAACCGCATCGAGGAGAAGTTCAACTCCGGCGAGAACGTCGAGGGCGAGGTTATCGAGGTTGTCAAGGGCGGCCTGATCCTCGACATCGGCCTGCGTGGCTTCCTGCCCGCTTCCCTCGTCGACCTCCGTCGCGTCAAGGACCTCACCTCCTACATGGGCACCCGCATCGAGGCCCGCGTCATCGAGATGGACCGCAACCGCAACAACGTTGTCCTCTCCCGTCGCGTCGTGCTCGAGGAGTCCCGTAAGGCCGAGCGCTCCGAGATCCTGTCCAAGCTCAAGTCTGGCATGCGTCTCCAGGGCACCGTTTCCTCCATCGTCGACTTCGGCGCCTTCGTCGACCTCGGCGGTATCGACGGCCTCATCCACATCTCCGAGCTCTCCTGGAACCACGTCAACCATCCTTCCGAGGTTGTCAAGGTCGGCCAGGAGGTCGAGGTCGAGGTTCTCGACGTCGATCTCAACCGCGAGCGCATCTCCCTGGGTCTCAAGCAGACCACCGAGGATCCGTGGCGCGCACTGGTCAAGAAGTACCCCGTCGGCGCTATCGTCGAGGGCACGGTGACCAAGCTTGTCCCGTTCGGCGCTTTCGTCGATCTGGGCGAGGGCATCGAGGGCCTGGTGCACATCTCCGAGATGGCCAACAAGCACGTCGATCAGCCTTCTCAGGTCACCCATGTGGGCGACAAGGTTCAGGTCAAGGTCATGGAAATCGACCTCGACCGTCGTCGTATCTCCCTGTCCATGAAGTCTGCTGCTGAGACTCTGGGCGTCGAGATCGAGGTTACTCCGCTGCCTTCCGAGAAGAAGGACGAGGAGACCGATGCCGAGTAAATCGGTTTGACGATCACTTGTTTTAAGGGATCCGTCCGCAATGGACGGGTCCCTTTTTGCATTTGCTGCTGAGGTGCGTGATGCTGCCCGTGCGCAATGCTGCCCGGGTTGTCTGTTTGCTATTGGGTTGTCGGTGCATGAAAAATGCCGACATCCCGCCTCGGGGAGGAGGCGGGAACACACTGAGTAGACGGAGGGGTGCGGAGCGCGGTCGCGTCTCGACTGACGACGTTGCCCATCGACAGGACCATTGTAACGCATGGCGGTTCTTGGTTTATCGTGCGAGCGCTTGTGTTGTGCCGTTGCCTGCGGCAACGGTGTGCTACACTCTTGCACTGCTGAGTGGGCCAGACGGTCGCGCGATGTGCTGCTTGCAGCACGCGTGAGGAAAGTCCGGGCTCCAGAGGGCGGGATGCCGGCTAACGGCCGGGCGGAGTGATCCGACGGAAAGCGCCGCAGAAAAGAAGACTCCCACCTGCGTCGCAAGGCGTAAAGGGAAAAGCTGAAACGGTGGTGTAAGAGACCACCAGCGTCGTGGCAACACGGCGGCTTGGCAAGCCCCATCCGGAGCAAGCGCGAATAGGAACGCTATGGGCCGGCCCGGTCCGCGTTCGGGTAGCGTGCGTGGAGCTGCACGGTAACGTGCAGACAAGATAAATGACCGTTCACGACAGAACCCGGCTTACAGGCCCACTCAGCTTTCTTGTTGACGCTGCGACGGCGTCAGCTAGCCGATTTGTCGCTCATTCGTCGGTCGCCGCCATAAGGCGTGCTCCCTCCTCTTTCGGGCCAAATCGACTCAGCTGACGCCGTCTCGCTGTTTTTGCCTTATCATCGGTGGCTCCGTTCTTTTTGGTGAGGTAGCCGAAGTACTCTTTGCCGTATTATTGAGGCTGTTTGTTGCTTTGCTTGTTGTTGAGGGGCTTTGTTGGACAGCTATTTTACTCTGCAATCGAATAATGAGGCTTCGGGCGAGTTTGTGGACCGCAAGAGCCGGTTTATTGCCCAGCTGGTCCATATTGAGTCCGAGGACGAGGCGAATGCCTTTATCGAGATGGTTCGCAAGCGTCATTATGACGCTCGACACAATGTTCCCGCGTGGATTTTGGTCGATGGACGCGAGCGCCAGAGCGATGATGGTGAACCGAGCCGCACGAGTGGTATGCCGACGCTCGAGGTGCTGCGCGGTGCGGGGCTCAAAAATGTTTGCTGCGTAGTAACGCGCTATTTTGGTGGCACGCTGTTGGGGCCTGGTGGTTTGGTGCGCGCCTATACCGCGGCGACGCAGGCGGCGGTGGCCGCGGCTCAGGAGGCCGGGCAGATCGTCGAGATGACGAGCGTCGTGCCGGTTGATGTGCATGTGGCCTATCCACAGTATGAGCAGGTGCTTCGCTTGGCGCAGGATTCGGGTGCCAAGGTTTCGGATACCGATTACGCGGATGCTGTGACACTTCACTTGGTGTTTAAAGCGGGGGAGCAAGAGCCGTTTTGCGCTAAGATGCGCGAGCTTATGGCGGGGCGCGAGGAGATTGAGGTCAGCGCTCCCGAGTTTGCTGAGTTCTAACGACGACGGCCGGCGTGCATTTGGATGAATCCCAAGCGCGCCGGCTGTCGTTTTATGTCGCTGCCGTTTACTCGGCGAGCTGCTTTAGTACATCGCAGGCGATTTCGACGGCATCGTCGATGCAACCGGGACAGCTGCGGAGCGGACCCTTGTCCGATCCGATGCCCTTGAGCGTGCCGCAGACGGTCGTCGTGTTCTTCTCGCCAAAGCGCTTGGCAATCTCGCGCGACAGTTTGTAGGTCTGGCCCTTGGTCTTGGGGTTTTCCATGCCATCGCTCATTACAAAGCCCATGATGGCCACGGCGCCCGAGATGGCACCGCAAGTTTCGGTCATGCCGCCCATGCCGGCGCCAAAGCCCTCGGTGAGGGTAAAGGCGACCTGGGGGTCGAGCCCGACGGCGGGCGCGAGCGTGCAGGCGACGGCCTGCGCGCAGTTAAAGCCGCGGGCGTGGTATTCGGCAGCCTGAGCCTGGCAGGTGGCAGTGTTGAGCTGAGTGGTATCAATCTGCTTCATCGGTGTCTCCTTGATTGCGGTGTACCCGCCTATGGTACCCTTGCTGGCGCATTCGCTTATCGAGACCGCAGTGCATATCTCATTGTTTTTCGCCATCGAACACTTTCTTAAGATTTGGGACAAATAAACCTGATTAATTTGTCCCATAACCTATCGGCGGGATGGGTTGAGAGGGGTGCGGGGTAGCGGTATCGTGAACCGAATAAAAACAAAACCCAAGTAAGGGAGTTGGATATGAGCGAGCAGACTATCGGTACCACGTGCGTTCAGGGCGGCTATCATCCGGGCGATGCGGAGCCGCGCCAGGTGCCCATCTACCAGTCCACCACGTGGAAATACGACACGTCCGAGCACATGGGCAAGCTGTTTGACCTGGAGGAGTCGGGCTACTTCTACAGCCGCCTGCAGAACCCCACGTGCGATCTCGTTGCCGCTAAGATCTGCGAGATGGAGGGAGGCACCGCCGCGATGCTCACGAGCTCGGGCATGGCTGCGAACTTCCTCGCGATTTTTAATGTGGTCGGTGCCGGCGATCATGTGGTCGCTAGCTCTGCCATTTACGGCGGTACGTATAACCTGCTCGCCCACACCATGGGCCGCATGGGCGTGACCTGCACGTTCGTCGCCCCCGACTGCACCGATGAAGAGCTCGAGGCGGCCTTTGAGCCCAATACCAAGCTCGTCTTTGGCGAGACGATCGCCAACCCCGCCCTTGCCGTGCTCGATATTGAGCGCTTTGCCAAGGCCGCGCATGACCACGGCGTGCCGCTGATGGTCGACAACACCTTCCCGACGCCCGTGATGTGCCGTCCCTTTGAGTGGGGCGCCGACATCGTTACGCACTCCACCACCAAGTACATGGATGGACATGCTGCCTACCTGGGCGGCGTGATCGTTGACCACGGCCAGTTTGACTGGATGGCCCATGCGGATAAGTTCCCGGGTCTCACCACGCCCGACGAGAGCTACCACGGCGTGACGTATGCCGAGAAGTTCGGTCGCGAAGGTGCCTTCATTACCAAGGCCACCGCGCAGCTCATGCGCGACCTCGGTCCCATGCAGAACCCGCAGGCGGCCTTCTTCCTGAACAGCTCGCTCGAGAGCCTGCATGTACGCATGCCGCGTCATTGTGAGAACGGCCTGGCCGTTGCCAAGTTCCTGCAGAGCCATCCCAAGGTACGCTTCGTGAGCTATCCGGGCCTGGAGGGCGATAAGTACTATGACATGGCTCAGAAGTACATGCCCAACGGTACCTGCGGCGTTGTGAGCTTTGGCTTTAACGGTGGTCGCGCGGCGGCCGAGACCTTTATGAAGAGCCTTAAACTTGCCCAGATCGCCACGCATGTGGCTGACGCCCGCACCTGCTGCCTGCATCCCGCTAATGCCACACACCGCCAGATGAACGATGAGGAGCTCATCGCCTGCGGCATCTCCGCCGATATGGTGCGCCTGTCGTGCGGCCTCGAGGATACGGCCGATCTGATTGCCGACCTTGAGCAGGCACTCGAGCAGTGCTAGGCTAGCGTTCGCATAAGGCGCCGATGCTGGCAGAAAGCTTCGGCGATCTTTCGTTCCGATTCCGTAGGCGGGACCCCAATCGCGACTGTTTGTAGGCGATTGGGGCCCCGTTTTTGCGTTGCGCCACTCGAAAGGATGGATATGGAGAAAACCGCAGAGCAGCTGCGCCGCGAGCACATTGCCCTTGAGGGCGACACCCATGGCAAGAACAAATGGGCGATTCTGTTTACCGTGCTCATCATGACGTTTATGTCGTGTCTGGATTCGACCGTCGTGACCGTGGCGTTGCCCGTGATGCAAAAGGAGCTGGGCGTGGGCCTCGACCGCATCCAGCTGGTGAGCTCGGTGTACCTGCTTGCGACATGCGTGGCTATGCTGCCGTTTGGCCGCTTGGGCGACGTGCGCGGCAAGGTGGGCGTATTCCAGCTGGGCGTAATCGTTTTTACGGCTGGCTCGCTGCTTTGCGGCCTTTCGAGTTCGCTCGAAGTTCTTATTCTGGCACGCATTGTGCAGGGCGTCGGCTGCGCAGCGGCCATGGCCAACAACATGGGTATCATCACCGAGTCGTTTCCGGCGCGCGAACGAGGCCGTGCCATGGGTATTCTCGCGACCTTCGTGGCCCTCGGCATGATGTGTGGCCCCGTACTCGGCGGCGTGCTGGTGGCAAGCTTTCCCTGGGAGAGCATCTTCCTCATCAACCTGCCCATTGGCGTCATCTCGTTTATCGTGGGGTTCTCCACGCTGCCGCATGTTAAGCCGGAGGCCGGCGAGCGCCCCATGTCCCTGATCGAGGCTGCTCGTCGCTGCTTTGCAAATTCGGCCTTCACCATCAACCTCGCCTGCATGCTCATCGTGTTCGTTGGTATTGGCGCATCAGAGTTTATCCTGCCGTTCTATTTTCAGGACGCCCACGGATTTGGTTCCGACATTTCCGGATTGCTCTTTTTGGCGCTGCCGATGGTGAATGCCTTTATCGGCCCGCTTTCGGGTACGGTTTCGGACCGTGTTGGCTGCGAGGGTCCCACGGCGGTCGGCCTAGGCGTGTACGTATGCGGTCTTTTTGCGGTAAGCACGCTCGACGAGTACTCTTCCATCCCTGTGATCGTGTGCTGCGTCGCGTTTATGTCGTGCGGCACGTCGATTTTCCAGAGCCCCAATAACTCGCTGTATATGGGCTCGGCTCCGCGCGAGGCACTCGGCTTTGCAGGTAGCTTGGGCAGCTTGGCGCGCTATGCGGGCATGGCGCTGGGTATTACGGCAGGTTCGCATATCCTCTATGGGCAGATGAGCGTGGCGATGGGCGAGGCCGTGACCAGTTTTGTTGCAGGCCGTCCGGATGTATTCCTATTCGGCTTTCGCTCGGTGTTCTACGTGCTTATGGCTGTGGCCGCTGTGGGCTTTGCGCTTGCCATGGTGCGTTTGGTGAAGATGCGCGCCCGCCATTAGCGTGTTGGGAGGCTGTCTGCCACGATTCGCGCCGTCCCAAAAAGACTGGTTTGTGGTGCGATGCGGCTTGTGGGGCGGGCGGGGGTCGGTCCGTGGTAGACTATCGAACAACGTTTATTAATCGCGCGGTATCGTTGCCGCGAGAAGGGGTTGCGCCATGCAGGAGCTTGAGGATCGTATTCGCCATGACGGCATCGTAAAGGCCGGTAACGTCCTTAAGGTTGATGCCTTCCTCAACCACCAATGCGACGTTGAGCTGTTCGACCACATGGGCGCCGAGTGGGCCCGTCTGTTCGAGGGCGTCGAGATCAACAAGATCCTGACGATTGAGGCTTCGGGCATTGGCATGGCCTGCATCGCGGCTCAGCATTTTGGCGGTGTGCCGGTGGTCTTTGCCAAGAAGGCGCAGTCCATCAACCTTGACGGCGAGCAGTATGCCACGACCATCTACTCCTTTACCAAGCAAAAGGAGTACCCGGTCATCGTTGGAAAGCGTTTCCTGTCCGAGGGCGACAAGGTCCTGATCATCGACGACTTCTTGGCCAACGGCTGCGCGCTTGAGGGTCTTATCAAGATCTGTGAGGCTGCGGGTGCCGAGGTATCCGGCATCGGCATTGCGGTGGAGAAGGGCTTCCAGGGCGGTGGCGATAAGCTCCGCGAGCGTGGCTTCCGCGTTGAGAGCCTGGCCCGTATCGCCGATATGGACTGCGAGACCGGCGAGATCACCTTCGCCTAAGCGCGCAACACAAGCGATTGGTATGCGATGTGACAAAGGGACTGTCCCTTTGTCACATTTTTTGTATGAGGGGAGGTATTGATATGGACGAGAACAAGATGGGATGGTGCGAGTATGCGCGCTATGCCGCGACGGCGGCCGAAGAGTTGGCGCGCGATTGCGAGGTACAGGTGTTTCGCGCGACGGGTCCGGGCGGACAAGGCGTGAACACGACGGACTCGGCGGTGCGCATGAAACATAGGCCCACGGGAATTGTCGTGACGGCGCGCGAGAGCCGCAGCCAGTTCCAAAATCGCGCGAGCTGCCTGCGCAAGCTGCGCGCCGAGCTCGAGCGTCGCGGGCGTCCACCGCGCCGACGCGTAAAGACTAAGGTGCCTCAGCGCTCTCGCCAGCACAGGCTCAATGACAAGCACTTCAACGCCATTAAAAAGGCCAACCGTCGCAAGCCGGGCAGCGACGAGTAGTCGTTTGTTCCACTGGCCTTGCTAGCGGGCAGGGTGCCAAACTTGGAGGGCGCTGCCGAGGACGTCGACCTCGATGCGCGAGGCGACAACGGGCTCGCCATCGGCTTGGATGGGATAATCGGGCTGCTCGAAGGTGAGCTCGGCATGGCGGCAGCGGCGCATGCGTACCGGCGGAAGCTTGGTGTGGTGGCCGTCTTTGGCCGAAAGGAACATAGGCAGGGCAACCGCGCGAGGGACGGGGCCACAGGCGTAGCAGACGTCGAGTATGCCATCGCAAGGATCGGCATCGGGGCAGATGCGATAACCCGATCCATACGTGGGGCCCAGCTGAATCGCCATGATGATCGCCCTCACGCGCTCGGCGGGCGCGCCGTCAAAGCTGACTGTCATGGGGTAGTTGCGATAGCGCAGGCCAAACTGCTCAAGTCCCGAGAGGGTGTAGAGCGGAGCACCCGTCAAGCCGGTCTTTTTGCGCAACTCGGTGGTGCCCAGGCCGATGGCGGCATCGATGCCGACCGAGAGCGTCTGGTCGTAGTACTCCACCGAAGCCTCGCCGCTTCCGCTTGCGGGGTTCCATGAGCGAATGCGCCCGATATCCTGGTGCTGCAGCTCGCAGGTGAGCAGCGCGCCAAAATCCTTACCGGAGAAATCGTCGATTCCGAGCGTCTGGGCAAAATCGTTGCCGGAGCCCACGGGCAGGACGGCAAGGGCGGGACGGACTGCCTCTTCCTGCGTCATGAGTCCATTGACGACCTCGTGGATCACGCCGTCACCGCCAAGGGCGATAACGGTGCGGTATCCCTGAGCCTGTGCGGCAAGCTCCTTGGCGTGCCACATGCACTCGGTCAGCACCAGGTCAAACTGGGACGTGCGCGCCGTCATGTCCAAAAAGCGTTGCAGGCGCTCGGCAACCTCGCGCGCGGCGCCCGACTGGGCGACAGGATTGGCGATGATGAGCGTGCGACCAAAGTCAGTTGCGTGCATGGGGCGACTCCCGGCGTGTGGCATGACGGTGCGGTCGCGCTCGGGTCGAATTGCCCCCGATTGTGGCTGCACGGCGATTACTTACGTCTACTCTATCAGGTCGTTGTGGCGCTCGATAGCCTCTGCCACCGTTCCGCCCTCGTCCACGATAAGCGAGCGGCGCTTGGGCGACACGATGCGCTGCGCGGGGTACACGCCACGGTGGCCGCCGACGAGATAGCTAATAAACGAGACGATGACAAAGAAGCCCGCGGCTGTTCCATGGAACAGGTCGATAGCCATCATGCAGGTGGTGATGGGCACGTTGAGGCCGGCACAGAAGACGCCGAGCATGCCGAGGGCCGCCATAAAACTCGGGTCGAGTCCAGCGAGGCAGCCAATCCATCCGCCGAGCGCCGCACCGATGCCAAACAGGGGCGTGACCTCGCCGCCTTGGAAGCCGGCACCCAGGGTGAGCGCCGTTACGACGAGCTTGATGGCGGCGTCGGCGAGGGTGGTGGTGCCGGCAAACCCGGCGCCCGAAAGCCACGTGGAAAGGCCGGCATACTCCCAGGCGTCAAGCAACGCATAGGCCGCAAGCACCACGAGTGCGCCGACGAGCGCACGGACGAGATAGTTGGTGATAAAACGCGCATACAGGTTCTTGACCGTGCGGACCGACCAGGCAAAGAGGCGCGCCGTCAAGCCAAAGACAATGGCTCCGATAACGACGATGGCAACCGTTCTGGGCGTCATGTCGGGAACGCTGGCGATGACGTTGCTCTCGTACTGGGTTCCCAGGGCGAGTGACGTAAAGTAGCCGGTAAACGAGGCGACGAGGCAGTAGAGGCCCGCGGTGTAGTCGATTTTGCCGATAAAGCACATCTCCATACCAAAGAAAGCCCCGGCGAGAGGTGATCCGAACACGGCGCCAAAGGCAGACGAGATACCGGCGAGCATGAGGTCGTGGTGGTCGTGCTTTTTGAGATGGGCAAGGCTCGAGACATTGCTGGCGATGGTACCGCCGATCTGCACCGCGGCGCCCTCGCGGCCAGCCGAGCCGCCCGTCAGATGCGTGAGCGTGGAGCACACAAACGTGAGGATGGCCATGCGCGCATGGATGAGTCGTGTGCCCAGGGCGGAGTCGATGACCAAATTGTTGCCGCGTTTGGCGGCGAGACCGTGGTTCTTGTAGACCCACGCGGTGGCCACGCCCACGACGGGGAGCAGGGCGTAGGTCCACGCATGGCTCTCGCGATAATCGGTCGCAATATCCAGTGAGGCCAAAAACGCCCAAGCGGCAACGCCCATGGCGAGCGAAACGACAACCACGAGCGCGAGCAGCTTGGCGCTCGCGAGCATGTTGTGGGCATTGCGGCGCGTGTCGGCGGCCAAGAGCTGTTCGGAGCGGGTGAGCTGGTTGCGACCGCTGATGATCAAGTCGGCCGGAGAGAAGGACCTGCCGTCTGTGTCCTGACGGGTGTCATCAGACGGGTCGAGTGTATTTTCACGTTTATCGATAAAAGCCATAACGTCCTCTTTTTTGTTGCGATGCATGCATTATAAGACGGCACCCCGTGCCTTAAGGCAATGACAGGTTTCGGTTCTGTTACGAAAGGCGCGTGGCCGACAGGTGTATTTGCCGTTGCGGGCCATGTCTTGAGCGGGCAGCGGGGGATTATACTGAACCAAACATAAAGAATCGGCGCCACTGTTGCGCGCCGTGGCATGTAAGAGGTGTATATGGCTAAGACGCTCATCCCGCTGGAGGACGCGCAGGCAATCGTCCTTTCGCAGGTGCGCAGGACCGAGCTCGTCGAGATCCCGGTTTGGCAGGCGGCCGGTCTTCCCCTGGCTGAGGATGCCACGGCCGATATCGATATCTCGCCGTTTGCCAACAGCGCCATGGATGGATATGCCGTGCGTGCCGACGACCTCGCCAAAGCGTCCTCCGATACGCCCGTGACGCTTTCCGTCGTGGGGCACGAGGCGGCGGGCCATGTGTTTGAGGGCGCGATTGGCGCGGGCGAGACCGTCCGTATTATGACGGGTGCACCGGTGCCCGAAGGTGCGGATGCCGTTGTGAAATACGAGGTCGTCGAGGTGCTCGACGGCGACGGCAACGAGGGCTCACACGTGAGCTTCTTGGCACCGGCTAAGGTGGGGGAGAACGTTCGAGCTGCAGGCGAGGAGGCCCATGCCGGTGATGTTGTGATGCACGCTGGCGAGGTTGTGGCCCCGGCCGGCGCCGGTTTGCTGGCGAGCGCCGGTTACGCGAACGTTAGAGTGCACGCCGCCCCGCGTGTGGGCGTTATCTCGCTGGGCACGGAGCTGGTCGCGCCCGGCCAACTGCCGGCGCGTGGGCAGATTCGCGATTCCAATTCCTCGGCGTTAATGGCCGAGGTGCTCGATGCTGGGGCCGACCCGGTGTTCTACGGCATTGCGCCCGACGACGAGCGGGCGATTGCCGAGCTTGTGCACCGCGCCGCGCAAGAGTGCGATTTTGTCATTACGAGCGGTGGCGCCTCGGCTGGCGACTACGACTACGTGACGGCGCTGGTTCAGCGCGAGGGCGAGGTGCTGTTCGATCGCATTTCGTTGCGTCCCGGCAAAGCCATTACGTTTGGCCTGCTCGGCGGCAAGCCCTATCTGGGGCTTTCGGGCAACCCCGCGGCGGCATACGTGGGCTTTGAGATGCTCGCCCGCCCGGCGATTCGCAAGATGCGCGGCTTTGCCGAGGGTGCGCGTCCCGTGCAGCAGGCGGTTCTTACCCACGGCGTGAAGAAGCGACAGGACCGACGCTTCTATGATCGCGCCACGGTTGCGCGCGATGCGCAGACGGGTGAGCTTACGGTCACCGAGGCGCACAGCCAGAACTCGGCGCTGCTCGGAACCATGCAGCGTGCGAACTGCCTGTTGCGCATCAACGAGGGTCCGTGCGATCTTGAGCCGGGCGACGTCGTGGATGTCGTCCGTGTCGATCTGCCCGAGGGCGCCGTGCTGTAGGAGGAATGCTATGGAGTTGAAGATTTCGATCGTGACGTGCTCGGATACGCGCGATCTTGCCCAGGACGAAGCAGGCGCTGCACTCGAGGAGCTCGTCGCGGCGCAGGGCTGGACGGTTGCCTCGCATACGGTGGTGCATGACGATGTTGACGAGATCGGTGCTGCCATTGTGGCTGCGGCCGACGATTGCCAGGCCAACGTGGTCATCACCTGCGGCGGCACGGGGCTTTCGATGCGCGACGTGACGCCCGAGGCGACGCGTGCCGTCTGCGACCGCGATGTGCCGGGTATTGCCGAGGCGATCCGTGCATACTCTATGACCAAGACGCGCCGTGCCATGCTTTCGCGCGCCGTGTGCATGCAGCGTGGGGCTGCGCTTGTCATCAACTTTCCGGGATCCACGAAGGCGGCTCGCGAAAGCTGGGAGGCCGTGAGCGACCAGCTGGAGCACGCGGCCCACATGGCGGCGGGCGGTGGACACGCTCGCTAAACTGCTTGCCTGTAGCGGAGTGACCTTATGGGTCGCTCCGCTTTTTTAAGCGGCGACAACGCGAGCGTCTTGCGGCTATCGGTATAAGAAATTATCAAACGATAATTTCTTATCACAAGCATTATTCGCGCTAAAGTATAATTCAATTACAGGATAAAGCCCGCGGCGGGGTGCCCGGGCGTAGCGCTCGAAAGGGTTGAACATGTTCGATATGGTTTCTCGCCGCGGATTCGTCTCGCTTTCTGCTGTCGCCGCTGCCGGCCTTGGCCTTGCTGGCTGCTCGGGCAACAAGACGTCTGAGCCGGCCGGCTCCGATGCGGGTTCTGCCAAGACTTCTTTCAAGAAGGCTGTCGAGCTGCAGGTATTTGCCGCCAACTCGCTCGAGAAAGCTCTGCCCGAGGTTCAGAAGCTCTACACCGATCAGACCGGTACCACCTTTGCCGACACGCAGTTTAAGGCGTCCGGCGACCTTGTCGAGCAGATGCGCGCCGGCGCTGCGGTGGACGTGCTCATCACGGCCTCTAAGGGCACTATGGATGATGCCGAGGCCGCCGAGCTCGTCGATGCCGACACGCGCGAGGACATGTTCGTCAACGACCTCGTGATTATTCGTGCCGAGGGCTCCGACACCAAGGTCGAGGCTATCGCCGACGTCGCGAGCCTGGACGGCAAAATCGCCATCGGCGACGCCAAGACCGTTCCCGCCGGCAAGTATGCCAACCAGGCGCTGGCTTCTGTTGGGCTCTACACCGGTACCGAGGGCGACGACGGTGAGTATGCACCCGAGCTCGCCGACAAGGTGGCTTTGGCCGACAAGGTCGGCACCGCCGCAGCTTACGTCTCTACGGGCGACTGCGTGGCCGGCTTTGTCTATAGCTCCGACATCTTCCGCTACGACGGCATCGAGGAGGCCTTCGTGTGCCCCGAGGATTCGCACAAGCCCATCGTGTATCCGGGTGCCGTTGCCGAGAGCTCCGAGCACGCCGACGAGGCCAAGGCGTTCATCGACTTCTGTCTGACCAACAAGAAGGCGCAGAAGATTTGGGCTAAGTACGGATTTGAGCTTTCCGCGTAGTGCGGCCTGGCGCGATAATTCCATCGTTTTGTGTTTAACTCCGTCCTTGTATTCTCTTGGAGCTTTTCGTGCTTAATAGATTCCGCATGCTTGTCGCCTGTGCTTTGACCTTCGCGCTTTGCTGGGTGCCAGGATTTGCGTTTGCTGGGGAAGCTGAGGACGGGGCTCAGGTTGCTGCGACCGCTCATGGGCTTTCCTATGGGATCGAGGGTTTTGAGCGGTTGGCCAGGGGGACCGCTCGTGCCATGGAGGGCCAGCCTGAGGGCTACCGGTTTCCCGTTGACGAGGACGTGGACCTTGTAGTGGCGCCTGCTGCCGATCGCGTTGTGGTGTGGGTATCGCCCAAGGCGGTCGAGAAGTATGGATTGGATCCGCAGGACAACGAGTGCGCATCGGGTCTCAAGGCTCTCGTCTGTGAGCTCGACAGCGCAAACTGCATGGGAGGCGCACGGCTGGAAGACATGGATCTTCCTTGGTATGCCACGACGGAAGCGGCGTTTAATGTCGGTGGGTATACCTATGCCTTTGATGAGCGCGGTGCGAATGGGGACCGCTATGTGGTCATCGCATCAGCCTCGGGTGATGCCAAGGGCGGCGCGCGTTGGCTTGATAGCGCTCAAATCGTGGTAGCATCATCTGTTATGATGCAAGATGAACAGGAGCCCTTGGCGTCCCTTGTCGCCTTTTTGACCGGCATCGACTATCGCCCGCTTTGGGTGTCTATCAAAACGAGTGGCCTTGCCCTGGTGATTGCCTTTGCGCTGGGCCTGTTTGCCGCATGGAAGACTATGGGCACGACGAGTCGCGTGAAGGGCCTGCTCGACTCGGCCTTTACCATCCCCATGGTGCTGCCTCCCACGGTGTGCGGCTTTCTGCTCCTCATGCTGTTTGGCCGCTCGACCGGGGTTGGCCAGTGGCTTATCGCGCACGGCATCTCGATCGTCTTTACCTGGCCAGCGGCGGTGATATCTGCCGTGGTGGTGTCGTTTCCCCTGGTCTACCGCACGGCGCTCGGCGCCTTTGAGAGCCTGGACACGCAGATGCTCGACGCCGCGAGAACCCTGGGGTGGTCCGAGCGCCGTATCTTTGCCAAGCTTATGATGCCACTCGGCTGGCCCTCGATCGCCGCCGGTACGGTGCTCGCCTTTGCCCGTGCGATGGGTGAGTTCGGTTGCACCCTCTTCTTTGCGGGTAACTATGCCGGTATTACGCAGACCATCCCCATCGCTATCTACTTTGAGTGGATGGGTGGCAACATCCCAGTTGCCCTCTTTTGGGTTGTCGTCGTGATTGCGTTTAGTTTCCTGGTCATCCTGTTTATCAACATGTACACCGCGCATTCGCAAAAGTATCGCGAGCGGGGCCTTTCCCGTGCGGAGCGCAAGCGGGCCAAAGAACTCGCCGATACGGACGATTCGCTCGACCCGGTGGGCGGCGATGCCCTGCGTATCGATCGCGAGGCGCTGGCCGAGCTCATGCGCGATGATGCCACTCTGCAGGGAGGTCGATAGGCCATGTCGATCGTTCTGGATATCAAAAAGCGCTATCCCGGGTTTACGCTCGATATGCAGCTTGAGGCTGGAGAGGAGCGCGTGGCGCTGCTGGGCGCCTCGGGGTGCGGCAAGAGCTGTACGCTACGCTGCATTGCCGGTGTGGAGACGCCCGACGAGGGCAAGATCGTCGTCAACGGCGTGACCTTTTTTGATTCGGCGGCGGGCATCAACCTATCGCCCCAGGAGCGTAAATGCGCCCTGCTGTTCCAAAACTATCAGCTGTTTCCCAATATGACGGTGGCCGATAACGTGTGCGCCGGCGTACAGGATGCGGGTGACGTCGCTGCACGCAAAAAGCTCGCCGAGCGCTATCTGGGCATTTTTGGTCTGGCCGATTTTGCCGACCGCTATCCCGCACGCCTCTCGGGTGGTCAGCAGCAGCGCGTGGCGCTTGCGCGCATGGTGGCGGCACACCCGGGCATTTTTATGTTCGACGAGCCCATGAGCGCGCTCGATTCCTATCTTAAGAGCGCGCTCGAACAGAACATGCTCGACCTGTTCGATGTGTGCAACCGTACCGTGCTCTACGTGAGCCACGACATCGACGAAGCGTGTCGCCTGTGCCAGCGCATTTGCGTGATGCATAACGGGCATGTGGAGGAGATCGGCTCCGTCGAAGATGTGGTCCGCCGGCCGCAAACCTTGGCCGCGCTGCGCTTGACGGGCTGCAAGAACACAAGCCGGGCGTGCAAGATCGGCGACGAAGAAGTTGAGGCTCTCGACTGGGGCATGACCTTTAATGTGGGTCGCGAGGTTCCTGATGATGTGGCGTACCTGGGGATTCGCGCAAGTTACTTCCATGTTGACAACCGTGCCGAGCGGGGTCGTAACAGCTACGACTTACACGTGGCCCGGGTGAGCGATTCGCGCTTTGAGCGGCTGGTGCTGTTGGACGTGCCACGTGTCGATGCGCCCACGCGTCTGCAGTGGAAGGTCAACAAGGTGAGCGTGGCTTCCGACGAGCTGCCGCAGGCCGACGAGACCCTGCGCATGCACTTCGATGCCAAGAGAATTCATCTGGTTTGTCGATAATGTGACAAAGGGACAGTCCCTTTGTCACATGCGGGACCTCGGTCGCCTAGAAGCGCGACCGTTTGCCGAATCTAGACTGACAAAACCTTATCAATATGATAAATAATTATCAGAGGGTAGGTTCGGGCATTAGACATCTTGTGCTCCGATGCTGTCGTACGTGTGTCGGCGGTGTTCGTCTGGACGACGACCGCCGGTATAATTGCCTTCGATAAGAAATAGGAGGGTGCGTCGATGCCGCAGATGACATATTCGTGTCGTATTGCGGCGCGCGCCCTGTATATGGCTCGGAGCCGCATATGAGCAGGTATGTTCACGGCTCCGGGAGAGACGACGCACAACTAAATAATCGACCGCAAAGTAGGTTCCCTAAAAATCAGGTTTTGAGCACGGCCGGGCAATCGCCGCCCGTCGTGCATCGATACCGCTGTTATCCGTTTTTGGTTCGAGAGGGGAACCGTCATGGCTGAAGCAATCGAAGAGGTCAAGTTGCCCAGCACGTTTGAGGAGTTCAACGAGCAGCGCAAGGCCGCGTTTATTCGCGTCAAGGATTACAAGCAGGCCGGTAATCGCCTGATCGGGTATCTGTGCAGCTATACGCCGCTCGAGATTATCGATGCCGCGGGGGCCGCAAGTGTCGCTCTGTGCGGTACGTCCGATGAGGTGATCCGCGAGGCCGAGAAGGTGCTGCCGGCAAACCTCTGCCCGCTCATCAAGTCGACCTACGGCTTTGCCTACTCGCAAAAGTGCCCGTTTACGTACTTCAGCGACATGATCATCGGTGAGACCACCTGCGACGGCAAGAAGAAGATGTACGAGCTGCTGGGGGAGCTCAAGCGCACGCACATTCTGCATCTTCCGCAGGGTCGCGATCGTGCCTACGAGCGTGAAGGCTGGTACGAGGAGTGCGGCCTGCTCAAGGAGGAGCTCGAGGGCTTCTACGGCATCACGATTACCGACGATGACCTGCGCGCTGCCGTCCGTCGTCGCAACCGCTTGCGTGCGGCCCAGCTCGAGATGTTTGCACTGCAGGCCAACCAGCCGGCGGCCATGAGCGGCGTCGACCTGATGAGCACCATGTTTGCCGGTACGTTCAGCTTTGATATCGAGGCCTATACGCAGCAGCTGGAGCAAAAGGTCGCCAAGCTGCGCGAGGCCTACGACGCGGGCGAGCGCCCGGTCGCGGCGGATGCCAAGCGCATTCTGATCACCGGCTGCCCGGTGGGCGGCGTGATCAACAAGATCGGTCGCACCATCGAGTCCAACGGCGGTGTGGTCGTGTGCATGGACGACTGCTCGGGCGAGCGCACGGCGGCCATGATGATCGACCCGGAGGCTCCCGACATCCTTCGCGCCATCGCCGACCGCTACCTGGATATCAACTGCTCGGTCATGACGCCCAACGACGGCCGTATGGAAAATACGCTGGCCATGTGCGAGAAGTATCACATCGATGGCGTAGTGGAGAACGTGCTCCAGGCGTGCCACACCTTTAACGTGGAGAGTGCCCGCATGCAGGAGGCCGTCGAGGGTGCGGGTATTCCGTACATGAAGATCGAGACCGACTACAGCAATGGCGACATGGGCCAAATCGAGACTCGTATTGCCGCCTTTATCGAGACCCTCTGACGTCTGAGGCACCCGACCTTCCGGCTCCAACCCTCCTCGCGTACCTTGAGTACGCTTCGTCGGGCTTGTCGCTCGGAATCTCGGGCACCTCAGACGCCAGAGGGCCGTTGTTGCAGTGGTGTCTGATCGTTTGATTAGTTTGCCGATTAGGAGAGAGCCATGATAGGGATCGGGATCGATATCGGGTCTACGGCGGCTAAGGCCGCTGTAGTCGATGGTGAGGGTTCGGTGGCGTGGACGTGCGTGCAGCCAACCGGGTTCTCATCGGTCGATGCTTCCGAGCGGCTGCGCGAGGCACTGGCAGCGGCCGGCTATGACGTGTGCGCCAAGGATGTTCGTGTGGTCGCCACCGGCTACGGCCGTGTCGCCGTGCCCTATGCGCATAAAGTCGTTACCGAGATTACCTGCCACGGCACCGGTGCCGTGCGTCTGTTTGGCGACCATGGCACCGTGATCGATGTGGGCGGTCAGGACACCAAGGTCATCCAGCTTAAAGGCGGCCGCGTGGCTAAATTTGCCATGAACGATAAATGCGCTGCCGGCACGGGGCGCTTTTTGGAGATCATGGCCGACCGCCTAGGTATTTCTCAACAGCAGATGGCCGACCTGGCGCGTTCCGGCGAACCTACCAAGATCAGCAGCATGTGCACGGTGTTCGCCGAAAGCGAGGTCATCAGCCTGATCGGTCGCGGTGAGCCGCGCGAGAACATCGCCCGCGGTGTGATCGAAAGCGTCGTGTCGCGCGTGGCCACTATGGCCGGGCAGGCGGCGGGCGCCCCGTACTATCTGACCGGTGGTCTGTGCGAAAACGCCTATGTCGTCGAGCGTCTGGGCGCACTGTTGGGCTCGCCGGTAGAGACCTCGCCCCAGGCGCGCTTTGCCGGCGCTATCGGTGCGGCCATTCGCGCACAGGCGCTCGCGTAGGGGGCTTGCGATAAATCGCCCGCTCTCGGCGCCACCATGCGTATACTGGGAGGAAAAGATTGACCTATGAGAGGAGGGATCGATGGCTGACGATTTCATCAAGCTCACGCAGATGACCGCTGCCTCTGGTTGAGCCGCTAAGTTGGCTCCTGGAGCCCTCGCCCAGGTCCTGGGCGACTTACCCAATGTGCATAACGACAACCTGCTCGTGGGGTTCGATACCTCCGACGATGCGAGTGTTTTTCGTGTTGGCGAAAACCTGGGCCTCGTGCAGTCCGTCGACTTCTTCCCGCCGATGGTCGACGACCCGTTCCTGTTTGGTCAGATCGCGGCGGCCAACTCGCTGTCGGACATTTATGCCATGGGTGGACGACCGAGCCATGCCATGAACCTGCTGTGCATTCCCAGTTGCCTGGGCGTCGAGGTCGCAGGTGAGATTCTGGCGGGTGGCGCCGACAAGTGCGTCGAGGCTGGCTGCACCATCGCGGGCGGCCACACCATCAACGACGACGAGCCCAAGTACGGCCTGTCCGTGAGTGGCTTTGTCGCGCTCGACCGCATGCTCGCCAACAGCGGTGCGCGCGTGGGCGATGTCCTACTGCTGACCAAGGCGATCGGCTCGGGCATTATCACCACGGCCATTAAGGGCGTGCTCATCGAGCAGGACGAGGCCGCAGCCATGTTTGACTCGATGCGCACCCTCAACGAGGCCCCGATTCGCCTGGCCGAGGGACTCGAGCTTCACGGCTGCACCGATGTCACGGGCTTTGGCCTGATCGGGCATGCGTGCGAGATGGCCGAGGGCTCGGGCGTGCAGATTGAGCTCGCGTCGGGGGCGGTGCCGCTCTTTGACCAGGTGCTCAATATGGCGCGTCTGGGCATTATCCCTGCCGGCGCCTACCGCAACCAGGATTTCTTTGGCCCGCGCGTGGCGGCCGACGATGACCTGGAGCCGGGAATGCTGGATGCGCTGTACGATCCGCAGACCTCGGGCGGCCTGCTCATCGCAGCGCCTGCTGCCGATGTGGATGAGCTCGCCCGCCGCCTGCATGCCGAAGGTCGCGTTGCCGCCACAATCGGCCGCGTGTGCGAGGCGGTGCCGGGTGGTCCTGCCGTTCACGTTGTGCATTAAGGAAAACCGTTTATGCGACCGTCTACTGTTCTGGGCGGTCCCTTTTGAAAGGATTTGCTATGTCTACCAAAATTGAAGTCAATGCCATGGGCGATGCCTGCCCGCTGCCCGTCGTCAAGACGCTCAAAGCTCTGAAGCAGCTTGATGGCGAGGGTGTTGTCGTGACCTCGGTCGACAACGAGACGGCCGTCAAGAACATCTCCAAGATGGCACAGGAAAAGGGCTGCACGGCCTCGGTCGAGAAGGTCGCCGATGCCGAGTGGCACGTGATCGTGGCGACCGCCGGCGCCGTTGCCGTGGCCGATCCTGAGCAGGACGGCGCCGCTTTCTGCGACGCCAGCGCCGGCAAGGGCAAGCTGGTCGTGGCCGTCTACACCGATTGCATGGGTCGCGGCGACGATGAGCTGGGCCACAAGCTCATGAATGCCTTTATCTTTGCCGTGACGCAGCAGGAGGAGCTGCCCGCCACGATGCTCTTCTACAACGGCGGCGCCAAACTCACCGTCGAGGGGTCGCCGGTGCTTGACGACCTCAAGGGCCTGGCCGAGCAGGGTGTCGAGATCCTTACCTGCGGCACCTGCCTCGACCACTTTGGCATTAAGGACCAGCTTGCCGTGGGCGATGTCACGAACATGTACGTGATCGTCGAAAAGATGGAGCAGGCCGGCCGCGTCGTGCGTCCGTAGCGCCTGGGTGGGATTGCCATGAGAGAAAAGCGCCCGGCGCTTGTCATCACGTTTCCCACCACGGCGGCCGCCATGGGCTGCGAGTCTCTGTGCCGTGAGCGTGGCCTTCCCGGGCGAACGATTCCCGTACCCGGAGAGGTTGCTGCCGGCTGCGGCCTGGCATGGAAAGCCCTGCCTGAAAATGAACCACTGCTGCGAAGCGAGCTTGCCGCGGCGGACGTTCCCACCGAGGGCTTTACTGTGATCGATATGTGGGAGGTCGTGCGATGATCTACCTGGATAACGCGGCGACGACCATGCACAGACCTCAGGCGGTCATCGATGCCGTGGTGCAGGCGATGTGCTCGCTCGGCAATGCTGGGCGAGGCGCCACGTCGGGTGCGCTCGACGCGGCGCGCACCATCCACAGCTGCCGCACCAAGCTTGCGCGCTTGCTGGGCTGCCCGCGGGTGGACCATATTTGTTTTACGCCCAACTCCACGGCGGCGCTCAACACCGCCATCAACGGCGTGGTGCGCCCCGGCGATCGTGTGGTCACGACGGTGCTCGAACACAACTCCGTGCTGCGTCCGCTCAACCGCCTGGCGGCAGAGCAGGGCGTGACTGTTGAGCATGCGGGCTGCGACGCGAACGGCGTGCTCGACTACGACGAGCTCGAGCAGCTGGTCACGCCGGGCACGCGTGCCGTGGTGGTGACACACGCCTCCAATGTGACCGGCAACGCGGTCGACATTGCACGCGTGGCTGCCATGGCCCATGCGGCCGGCGCGCTTGTGATCGTCGATGCCTCGCAGTCTGCCGGCACGGCGCATATCGATATGCAGGTCATGGGGCTCGACGTGGTGTGCTTTACCGGCCACAAGGGGCTCATGGGCCCGCAGGGGACCGGTGGCCTAGCCGTGGCGGAAGGCATTGACGTGGCTCCTTGGGCCATGGGTGGCACGGGCGTGCGCAGCTTCGATGCGCTGCAGCCGCAAGAGTGGCCCACGCGTCTTGAGGCGGGCACGCTCAACGGTCACGGTATCGCCGGCCTTTCCGCCGGCCTCGACGTTATCGAGGCCCAGGGCGGGGTAGAGGCGATTGCGGCACGCGAACGTGCGCTTGCCGAGCGCTTCCTCGCCGGCGTTCGCGACATTCCCGGCATTGCGCTCTACGGTGCGTTTGACCAGCCCGTGCGCTCGGCGATCGTTTCGCTTAACGTGGGCGATATCGATTCGGCCGAGGTCTCGGACGCGCTCATGCAAGGGTGGGGGATTGCGACGCGCCCCGGCGCCCACTGCGCTCCGCTCATGCACCGCGCACTGGGGACCGAGCGCCAGGGTGTCGTTCGCTTCTCGTTTGGGTATTTCAACACGGACGAGGAAGTCGACACCGCGATTGACGCTCTGCACGATTTAGCCTGCTAAAGCGTATATACTTGCGGGACGGGTCTTTTGCCCGTCCCGTTTTGTTTCGACCCGAAAGGTGGTCCTATGGCATCATCCGCCCCGCGCGGTCTGCGCTCCGACCATGTCCTCACCGTCGGCATCGCCCTGTTCTCGATGCTCTTTGGCGCCGGCAACCTCATTATTCCGCCGCTGCTGGCGCTGCAGGCGGGCTCTGCCACGCCGCTCGCCATGCTCGGCTTTCTGATTGCCGCCATCGGCCTTCCCGTCATGGGCTTTATCGCCGTGGCACTTGCCGGAACGGCGCGCGAGCTTGCCGGTCGTGTGCACCCCAAGTTTGGCGAGTTTTTTGTCGCGGCGGTGTATCTGGCTATCGGTCCGTGTCTGGCCATTCCGCGTACGAGTTCCACGGCCTTCGAGATGCTGGTGCCGCTGCTGCCCGAGGGTGTCTCGCTCGGCACGGCCCGCCTGGTGTTTGCCGTCGCCTTCTTTGCCGTCGCCTTTGTGCTCACGCTGCGCCCGGGTGTCATTACGCGCGTGCTCGGCCGCATTACGGGCCCCGCGCTCATCGCCCTTATCGTATTGGTCGTGGGCGCTGCCGTGGTCTCGCCGCTGGGTTCCGCTGCCGCGCCGCAGGCTCCTTACGATGCCGGTGCCGCCGTGCAGGGCTTTTTGACCGGCTATCAGACCATGGACCTGCTCGCGTCGCTCGCCTTTGGCATCATCATCGCCGAGACCATCCACGAGCTGGGCGTTACCGACGACAAGCGCGTGGCCTTCGAGATTTCGCGCTCCGGCGTGATCGCTGGTGTGCTCATGGCCATCATCTACTGCGGTCTGGCGCTTGCCGGCACGCAGCTGAGCACCGTGATGCCCGATGCCACCAACGGAGCCGCCATCCTCGCCCGCTCGGCCTCCATGCACTTTGGCCTTGCCGGCACGGTCGTGGTCTTTGCGATCTTCTTCCTCGCCTGCATGAACGTATGCATCGGCCTCATCAGCTGCTGCTCGCGTTACTTCTGCGAGACGTATGTGGTCGAAGGGGGAGCAGAGGCTTCCGAGGAGGCCATGCGCCGTCCCTTTGCGATACTCGCCTTTGTGTTCGCGGCGTTTTCGTGCGTGCTCTCAAACGTGGGTCTCGACGTGATCCTCATGTTCTCGGTGCCCATGCTCAACGCCCTGTACCCTGTTGCAATTGTTCTGGTGCTTATGGGCCTAGTGCACGGTTTTTGCGACGCGCATCCGCAGGTGTGGGTCTGGGTCGGCGGCGTTGTCGCGGTGCAGAGCGTGATCACCTCGATCCGCGACGCGTTCTTTGCAGGCGTGTGGCTGCCGTTCGATGCGCTGCCGCTGGCCGACATTGGAGCCGCATGGGCGCCGGTTGCCGTGGTGGCGTTTGTGATTGGCCTGCTCCACAGCCGGTTTGTCGCACATTCGAGGAGCTAGGGTATCGTCGCTTGCACAGGCGGGGAGTCTCCCCTATAATTTCCTTCGCTTTGGGACACGCAAGGTTTAGACCTTAGCTGCTCAACACCTTCGGGACGTGGCGCAGTTTGGTAGCGCGCCTGCTTTGGGAGCAGGATGTCGCAGGTTCAAATCCTGTCGTCCCGACCATATCTTGCGGGCGTAGTTCAATGGTAGAACCCCAGCCTTCCAAGCTGATGACGCGGGTTCGATTCCCGTCGCCCGCTCCAAGTAATTTGCAGGTCAGAGGTACGTTTACTTCTGACCTGTTTTGTTTTGACCGTCCGACGCGGGGCCTTTGCATTGGCAATGCTCGTCCCTGCTGATTAGGAAAGAAGTGACTGACATGGCAGATTTCAAGGCAGAATACCCCATCCCCGACTGCCTGGCGCCTGCCGCAATCGAGACCAAGACCGAGGCCGCCGGCGTTACCAAGGCCAGTCTGCCTGCCTCGAAGGCATTTTTGCTCGCCATGTTCGCCGGCGCGTTCATCGCCTTCGGCGGTCTGTTCTTCACGGTCTTTCTGAGCGATGCGTCCCTTGGCTGGGGCGCTCAGCGCTTTGTGGGCGGCCTGTGCTTTTGCCTGGGACTGGTGCTCGTGCTCATTTGCGGCGCGGAACTGTTTACCGGCAACTCGCTTATGGTCTGCGCGCTCAAGAGCAAAAAGATCACGCTCGTCCAGATGCTCAAGGCTTGGGTCGTTGTGTGGATCGGCAACTTTGCCGGCGCGCTGTTCGTTGTCTTTTTGGTTTACATGGCAGCTATTTATAAGCTCAACGGCGAGGCCGTTGCCAACACCATGGTGAGTGTCGCCGCCGGTAAGGTTTCGATTGACGCCGTCACCATCTTCTTCCGCGGCATTCTGTGCAACATCTTTGTGTGCCTGGCTGTATGGATCGGTACCGCCGGCAAGACCGTGGTCGATAAAGTCGTGGGTATTCTGCTGCCTATCGCCGCCTTTGTGTCATGCGGTTTTGAGCACTGCGTTGCCAACATGTACTTTTTGCCCATGGGTGCCGTGATGCACGCGTGCGGCTATGGAGCCGATGTCGCCGGCGCCGATGCCCTCAACGCCGCCGGGTTGGCGCTCAACCTTTCGGTCGCCACGCTGGGCAATATCGTAGGTGGCGCCCTGATCGTGGCGCTGGGCTACTGGTTTATCTACGCCAACAAAGAGTCCTAAAGGACCCAACCCATAACCGACCAAAAAGGGACAGGTTTATTTTGGCAGGTTTTGGACGAGGCGCTTCGCCGTCTTGTCGCGAGCTGCCATAATGGACCTGTCCCTTTTGTATTCGCGTCGTCACATTTTGGCCGATGACGACCAAGGGGGGCCTGCTTTTTATTGATTATGTCGAAGGGCTTTCCATGAGCGACTGCGAATCCATGCCTGCCGAGGTGCGCGACCGCCTGCGCTCCATTCCCGCCGTGCACGAGCTGCTGGCCGAGTGGCCGGTCATGAAGGCTGCCGGCGATGCGGGCGACACGTTGGTGCGCGAGGCGATTGACGCCGAGCTCGATGCCGAGCGCGCGGCGATTCGCTCTGGCGCCCCCGCTAGGAATAAGCGCGAGCTCGCCTTGGCTATCGAGCGGCGGTGCCACCGCCTGTCGCTGCCGACCCTGCGCCCTGCCGTTAACGCGACGGGCGTTGTGATTCACACCAACCTGGGCCGCGCTCCGCTCGCGCCCGCGGCGGTGCGGGCGGTGACCGATGTCGCTCGCGGCTACAGCACGCTTGAGTATGACGTCTCAACCTGCGCTCGCGGGGGCCGCAAAGAGCATGCCGCGCGTCTGCTGCGCACGCTCACGGGGGCGCAGGACGCCCTGGTCGTCAACAATAACGCCGCGGCGGTGCTGCTGGTGCTTGCCGCGCATGCGTGCGGCAAAGAGGTCATCGTGAGTCGCGGCGAGCTGGTCGAGGTGGGCGGTAGCTTCCGCATTCCCGACATCATGGCGGCCTCGGGCGCCAAGCTTGTCGAGGTGGGCTCGACCAACCGCACGCATCTGGATGATTATCGAAGCGCCATCACGCCCAACACGGCGATGATCCTGAAGGTTCATCCTTCCAACTACCGCATCGAGGGCTTCCACGAGGAGGTTTCCGTGGCGGAGCTTTCTGCGCTGGCGCATGAGCACGGGCTTTTGCTTTACGAGGACCAAGGCTCGGGTGCTTTGCTTGCAGACGGGGTGCTCGCCGATGCGGGGGAGAAGTCCACGTCCGCCTCGCTTTGCGCCGGCGCTGACCTTGTCTCGTGCTCGGGCGACAAGCTACTCGGTGCTTCGCAGGCGGGCATTATTCTCGGCAGCGACCAGGCGATTGCCACTTGTGCCTCGCATCCGCTGATGCGCGCGCTTCGCCCCGGCAAGCTCACACTCGCGGCCCTCGAGGCCACCCTGCGCCTGTATGTGGCCGGTTCCGATACGGCACATCGGGAGATTCCGGTGCTCAACATGCTATCCGGCGCGCCGGCTCCGCTCGAGCGTCAGGCCAAGCGCCTGCGCGACCGCATGCTGCGTAAACTTCGCGAGGCTCAGTGCGAGGAGGCGGTGGAATTGCAGGTTGTCGAGGGCGCCTCTGCCCCCGGCGGCGGCTCGCTGCCGACCGTCGAGCTCCCAACATTTTGCGTTGCCGTCTGTCCCGCCGATGGGCGCCTGTCCGCCGATGGCCTAAAGCGCGCCATGGTTCAAGAACCCGATACGCCGGTTGTGACGCGCGTGCAGCGCGACCAGGTGCTGTTTGACGTCCGCACGCTTTTGCACGATACCGACCTTGACCTGTGTGCGTCTGCGTTGACGGATGCCGTGCGGGCGGGTTTGCGTCGATGACGGCGCGTGAGCTTGTCGAATGTCCCGTTGTCGTTGGAACGGCGGGACACGTTGACCATGGAAAGTCGGCCCTCATCGAGGCGCTGACCGGAAAAAATCCCGACCGTCTGGAGGTCGAGAAGCGCCGCGGTATGACCACGGAGCTCGGTTTTGGAGAGTTGGCGCTGCCGAGCGGCAAGATTGTCGGCCTGGTCGATGTGCCCGGTCATGCGCACTACCTGCGCGCGATGGTGCAGGGCGCCACGGGCATCGACGTGGCAGTGCTGGTGGTTTCTGCCGTTGAGGGCGTGATGCTGCAGACGCGCGAGCACGTGCACGTTCTCGAGTTGTTGGGCGTGACGCGCATGGTCGTCGCGCTCACCATGCGCGACCTGGCCGACGACGAGACGGCGGAGCTCGCCGAGCTCGATGTGATGGATTTCCTTTCGGGCACCGTGTTCTCCGATGCCCCCGTGGTCCCCGTGTCGTCGCGCACGGGCGAGGGCGTCGAGGACGTGCGCGGGGCGATCGATGCCGCGATCGACGCGTTTCTGGCTGAATCCGCCGAGCGCTCCGAGCGCCCCGGCTTGGCCCCGCGTCTGCCCATCGACCGCTGCTTTTCCATCAAGGGCTCGGGCACCGTCGTCACGGGAACGCTTCACGACGCCCCCATCATGGTGGGCGACGAGCTTGTCTCGAGCCCGGCGGGCGTGCGCTGTCGCGTGCGCGCGATTCAGGTGCACGGCGACACGCCGCGCGCGCTTCCCGGCCAGCGCGTCGCCCTCAACATCGTGGGCGACGGGGTCGATGTCCTGCCCCGCGGCGAGGTCGTCTGCGGACCGAGCGCCGAGGGCTCGACGCTTAGGCTTATCGCGCGCTTCACCTATCTGGGGCGCGAGGGCGCCAAGCCCGTGCCCTTCGAGTCCGGCGCGCGCGTCCACGTGATGGCGGGCACGGCCGAGGTCATCGGGCGCATCATGCTCATGGAGGGCGAGGGACCCATTGAGGCCGGCGAGACCCGCATCGTACAGGTCCGCCTGGAGGAGCGTCTTCCCGTGCGCTCGGGCGACGGCCTCATCGTGCTCGCGTTCTCGCCGGTGGTGCTTATCGGCGGCGGACGCGTGCTGCTTTCGCAGTGCCGCCGCTCGCGCGAGCTCACGGATGCTGAGCGCTCGCTTCTCGCGGCTCTCGATGCGGGCGACCTCGCATCGACCGTCGCCGCGTGGCTCGGTATCCAGCGCCTGCCCGTGCCGGCAGCCGATGTCGCCCGTGCGATCGATCTTTCCGGTGCCGAGGCCGTAAGGCTCCTGCTCGCCGCGGTGGCGTCGGGCGATGCGGTCGCCCTTCATCCGGAGCACTCGACCGAGGAGCTCTATGCCGCCCCCGCCGTGCTCGATGCCGCCCTCACCGCGCTCGCCGACACGCTTGCCGCCATGCATGAGGCCGCGCCCAAGCAGACGGGTTTCACGCCGGGCGAGGTTGTGCATGTCGCCTGGCCGAAAGCGGGCGAAGATGTCGCCTCCGCGCTCATCCTCGAGGGCTGTGCGCGCGGCATCTGCGCCATCGACGGTGCCGAGGTCTTCGACTCGCATTCCGCCGCTGCGGCGTTACGCGTGGTGCGCGAGGCTAGCCATCGCATTGTGGCCCTGCTGGATGAGGCCGGCCTCGACGCGCCGACGCTGCCCGAGCTGGGACAGCAGTTGCAACTCGATCGCGACACCATGACGCGTGCGCTGCGCGAGCTTTCGCTCAACCACTCGATCGTTAAGGTCGAGCACGACGTTGCCTTGTCCGCCGCCGCCGAGGCCCATGCGCGTGAGGTTGTTTTTGCGGCTATCGAGGCTGCCGGCGGCGCTACCACCACGAGTGTATTGCGCGAGGCCTTGGGTGTGTCGCGCAAGCGAGCGATCAGCATCTTGGAGCACCTGGATGCCGTGCGCTTTACCGCACTCGACAAGGATGCCGGCGGCCTAAGATCGCTGCGTTAGGGGCTTTGCATCGCTGCCCTGGTCCTCCTTGCAGTTGCGGGCTGTTCGGTTTGGTAAAATACCGCCATGTTTGGGAACGGATGGGCTCCGGTGGGCCCCGCGGTCCTCAAAACCGTTGTGAGGCGTGCAAAACGTCTTGGATGTGTTCGATTCACATACGTTCCCGCCAACGCATCCTGCCAACCGCCACAAAGGTGCCTGTCCTCTTTGTGGTGGTATGGACCACGTGGACGAAACAGGTTTGAAACACGGGTTTTGCACGTCAGGCACTCAAAAACGCTTCTACCTGCATCGTAATCAAAACGAAACATCTGCTCGTCGGCTTATGCGAAACTTTGCTGCAACAGTGCGATATTATCCATACTCGATAAAGCTCGCGGCGTATGAGGCGCCGCGAACGACACCTTTCTTTTCCATCAATTGGAGGAAGCATGAGCTACACGCAGAAAGTTCTCGACGAGCTCAAGGCCCGCTATCCCGAGCAGCCTGAGTTCATCCAGGCCGCGACCGAGATCCTCGGCACCATCCAGCCGGCGCTCGACGCCCATCCCGAGTACGAGGAGGCCGCCCTGCTTGAGCGCCTCGTCGAGCCCGAGCGCATCGTTATGTTCCGTGTCCCCTGGGTCGATGACCAGGGCAAGGTCCAGGTCAACCGCGGCTATCGTGTCGAGTTCAACTCTGCCATTGGACCCTACAAGGGCGGTCTGCGCTTTAACCCGACGGTCACCCTGGGTATGCTCAAGTTCCTGGGTCTGGAGCAGATCCTCAAGAACAGCCTGACCACCCTTCCCATGGGCGGCGGCAAGGGCGGCTCCGACTTTGACCCCAAGGGCAAGTCCAACAACGAGATCATGCACTTCTGCCAGTCCTTCATGACCGAGCTCTATCGCCATATTGGCCCCAATACCGACGTTCCCGCCGGCGACCTGGGCGTTGGCGGCCGCGAGGTTGCCTACATGTTCGGTCAGTACAAGCGCCTGACCAACGAGTGGACCGGCGTCCTTACCGGCAAGGGCCTCTCCTTTGGCGGCTCGCTCGCCCGTACCGAGGCCACCGGCTACGGTCTGGTCTACTTTGTGGACGAGTACCTCAAGAGCCGCGGCGAGTCCTTCGAGGGCAAGAACGTCGTCGTTCACGGCTCCGGTAACGTCGCCATCTACGCGGTCCAGAAGGTCGCCCAGCTCGGCGGCAAGGTGCTGGCCTGCTCCGACACCCACGGCTGGGTCGAGGACCCCGACGGCATCGACTACACCGTGCTCGAGCATGTCTATAACAAGAAGCGCTCTGGCCACGACAAGGGCGTCACGCTCGCTATGTACGTCGACGAGAAGCCCAATGCCACGTGGCACGAGGGCGACGGCCGTGGCGTGTGGCAGCTGCCCTGCGACATCGCGCTGCCCTGCGCTCGCGAGAACACGCTGCTGCTCGAGGATGCCCAGGCGCTCGTCGCCAACGGCTGCAAGGTGGTCGGCGAGGGCGCGAACATGCCCACGACCATCGAGGCCACGACCTACTTCCAGGAGAACGGCGTCGCCTTTATGCCCGGTAAGGCTGCCAACGCCGGTGGCGTGCTCGTGTCCGGGCTGGAGATGAGCCAGAATGCCGAGCACCTGTCCTGGACCTTCGAGGAGGTCGACGGCAAGCTCGAGCAGCTCATGCGCGGCATGTTCCACAACGTGGACGACACCGCCAAGGAGTATGGCCAGGAGGGCAACTTTGTCATGGGCGCCAACATCGCCGGCTTCCTGAAGGTCGCCGACGCCATGCTCGCCCAGGGCGTCTGCTAAATCTTCGCTCGACATAGCATCGCAGAAGGCTCCCAGCCATCTTGGCTGGGAGCCTTCTCTATCCCGGAGGACTCCTCATAACTTGCGGTGGAATACGGATTGTTTTGCGTTCCAGAACGGCTAATCAGTCCGTATATCACCGCAAGTTATGGATGGGTGGGTGGATTTTGTCCTAAAACGGTGTGCGGCCCCTCGTTTGGTACACTTAAAAGTACTGGACAAGTGAAGAGATGGGGGAGAACGTGCTCAAGTTCGGTACCTACGTCCGTGTTGGAAACGCGGCCGAAGCCTATGAGCTCTTACAGAAGAACCGCAATAACAAGATTGTGGGCGGTGGCATTTGGATGCGCCTGGGTTCGCGTCGCGTCGCGACGGCGATTGACCTTTCGGCCTGCGGACTCGATCAGATCGAGGAGACCGAGACCGAGTTTCGCATCGGTGCCATGTGCACCCTGCGCCAGCTCGAGCGCCATGCCGAGCTCAACGCGCTTGTCAACAATGTCTTCGAGTTCGCCGTTCACGATATCGTGGGCGTGCAGCTGCGCAATACCGCCACGGTGGGCGGCAGCATCTACGGCCGCTTTGGCTTCTCGGACGTGCTCTCGGCTTTCCTGGCGCTCGATTCCTATGTTGAGCTGACGGGCGCCGGCCGCGTACCGCTTGCCGAGTTCGTGGATATGGGCTACGTGCGCGACGTGATTGAGCGCGTCGTGGTCGTTAAGCACGAGTACCGCGTAAGCTACGAGGCCGTGCGCAAGGCCGCGACCGACTTCCCCTCGCTCAACGTCACCGCCGCCTGGTGGGACAACACCTGGCACGTCACCGTGGGCGCCCGCCCGCTGCGCGCAACCCTGCTGCAGGGCGAGGCGTGTGGTCTCACCAACGAGCAGCCTTCCGAGGACGAGCTGCGCGCCCTGGCTGCGTCCGTGCGCGCGCTGAGCTACGGCACCAATATGTGGGGCTCGGCCGACTACCGCCGCCGCATCTCGGCGCCGCTTGCCGTGCAGGCCGTTCGCCGCGCCGCCGGCATCGAGCTTTCGGCCGCGCTTGCCCGCGAGCTCGAGACCGTGCAAGTGCCTAAGTTTGCCACGGACGAGTATTCCTGCCGCCGCGTGCCCGGCGTCGATTCTAGCGAGGTGCGCTAATGGCTGCCAAACTCATCGATCTTTCCTTTACGCTCAACGGCCGCAAGGTCAAGGTTCAGATTGCCCCCGACACCATGCTCTTTGCGCTTTTGCGTGAGCAGGGCTGCGCGTCGGTGCGCTGCGCCTGCGAGACCACCAACTGCGGTCTGTGCACGGTGTGGCTCGACGGCGACCCGGTGCTGAGCTGCTCGGTTCCCGCCGCCCGTGTAGAGGGCCACACCGTCACCACGCTCGAGGGCCTCAAGGCCGAGTCCGAGGCGCTTGCCCGTGCGATGGCTGCCGAAGGCGCCGAGCAGTGCGGTTTTTGCGCCCCCGGCCTCATCATGAACGTGCTGGCGCTCGCCCGCGCCGCCAAGGAGGACCCGAGCCTCGTCGCCACGCGCGAGGAGCTCTCGCGCCAGCTGGCCGGCAACCTCTGCCGCTGCAGCGGCTACGAGAGTCAGCTGCGCGCCATCGTCCGCTTCCTCAACGAGTCCGGCGTGCAGGTGGGCTTTGAGATGCCCAAGCTGCCGGTCAACGACACGAGCTCCGACGGTGTCGTCTACAAGCAGATTACCCACAAGCAGCCCAAGAAGGACTCGAAGGCGCTGCTCGAGGGCCGTCCCGTCTACACGGGCGATATGGTGCCCGCCGGCGCGCTCATCGTCAAACTCAAGCGCAGCCCCTATGCCCGCGCCAAGATCCGCTCCATTGATACGTCGCGCGCCCTGAAGGTGCCCGGCGTGGTGGGCGTTTACACCTATGAGGATGTGCCCAAGCGCCGCTTTACCATCGCCGGTCAGAGCTATCCGCAGCCGAGTCCCTACGACCGCTTGATCCTCGAGAACCTCGTCCGTTACCAAAACGAGGAGGTGGCGATTGTCGCCGCCGAGACCGAGGAGGCCGCCGACAAGGCGCTCAAGCTCATCAAGGTCGACTACGAGGTGCTCGAGCCGCTGCTCGACTTTACCCAGGCACTCGATAACGACATCGTGGTCCACCCCGAGGGCGACGTGACCTTTATGTTCCCGCAGGGCGGCGACGTCCCGCGCAACCTGGTGTGCAGCGGTACCAGTGATTACGGCGATCTGGACGAGGCCTTCGCCCAGAGCGACATCGTCTTTGAGCGCACCTACACCAGCCAGGCCACGCAGACCGCGCCCATGGAGACCTTCCGCGCCTTCGCGACGACCGACGCGTTCGGCCGCATCTCGGTGACCACCTCTACGCAGGTGCCCTTCCACGTGCGCCGCATGGTCGCGCAGTCGCTCGACATTCCGCAGTCGCAGGTGCAGGTCATTAAGCCGCGCATCGGCGGCGGCTTTGGCTCCAAGCAGACGGGCTGCTGCGAGATCTTCGTGGCGTTCGTCACCCAGCAGACTGGCCGTCCGAGCTACTGCTGCTACACCCGCGAGGAGACCATCACTGCGGGCAACTCGCGCCACCAGATGCAGATGACCGTTAAGCTGGGCGCCATGAACGACGGCACCATCACGGCCATCGACCTGCACACGCTGTCCAACGCCGGAGCGTACGGCGAGCACGTCACCACGACGATCGGCCTTTCGGGCCACAAGAGCCTGCCGATTTACAACCATGTAAAGGCGAGCCGCTTTAGCTGGGACGCTGTCTACACCAATACCAACCGCGGCGGCGCGTATCGCGGCTACGGTGCCACCCAGGGCCAGTTTGCCGTGGAGAGTGCCGTCAACGAGCTCGCTGACATGCTGCACATGGACCCCGCCGACCTGCGCCTTAAGAACATCGTGCGCGAGGGCGAGATCATGCCGCAGTACTACAACGAAAAGCTCAACGCCTGCGCACTCGACCGCTGCCTGCTGCGCGCGATGGACATGATCGGTTGGCGCGACAAGCCGCTGGCCGTCGACCTGGGCGACCGCGTGCGTGCTCTGGGCTGTGCGCTCACCATGCAGGGCTCGGGCATTTCCAACGTGGATATCGCCGGCATCGACATGCGCCTGGAAGAGGACGGCTTCATTTCCATCGGCACCGGCGCCACCGATAACGGCATGGGCGTCGACACGATCCTGGCGCAGATTGCCGCCGAGGAGCTGGGCGTGGAGAGCTCGCTCATTGTGGTGCGCGGCGTGGACACCGACGTGTCGCCGTTCGATGCCGGCTCGTACGCGAGCTCGGGTACGTACGTGACGGGCCTGGCAGCCAAGAACGCCGCGACCGAGCTGCGCGAGAAGATCTGCGCTAAGGCCGCCCAGATGTGGGACGTGGACGCCGCCGACGTGGTCTTTGATGGCCAGTACGTGCGCCTGTCCGACGAGCGTGCCGCGCGCGAGCAGAACCGCTACCTCACGCTGCGTGACTTTGCCAACCTGTGCGTCAAGAACATCGCGGGAGGCGACGCGCTGACCTCGCATGCCTCTGCCTGCCTGCCCGTTTCGCCTCCGCCGTTTATGGCCGGCATTGCCGAGGTCGAGGTCGACAAGGCCACCGGCAAGGTGACTGTGGTGGACTATGCGGCGGCCGTCGACTGCGGCACCGTGATCAACGAGGCGCTCGCGCGCGTCCAGGCCGAGGGCGGCATTGCCCAGGGCATCGGCCACGCGCTCTACGAGATTGTCGAGCACGACGACCGCGGCCGCCTGCGCACCGGCAACTTTATGAGCTACAAGCTGCCCACGCGCCTGGATATCGGCAGTATTCGCGTGGCCTTTGAGCCGAGCTACGAGCCTACGGGCCCGTTTGGCGCCAAGTCGATCGGCGAGGTCGTCATCAACACGCCGCTCGCCGCCGTGGCCTCGGCCGTGGCACACGCCACCGGCCACCAGGTGCGCTCGCTGCCGATCACGCCCGAGAAGGCCCTGCTGGGGGAGTAGCGGGTCGGCGAACAAGTCGTAATGGGCGGGGCGGGGCAACTCGCCCCGCCTTTCGCACTCGTGGTGAGGTCGTGAGCCTGTAAAACGTGTGCGTGCGCTTGTCGTTCGTATCTGCTATCATTCCTAGTCTGTGCGCTCATGCGGGCGTGGCGGAATTGGTAGACGCGCCAGATTTAGGTTCTGGTGGGATTCCCGTGAAGGTTCGAGTCCTTTCGCCCGCACCAACGCATCTGCGTCGGCTTCGGCCGTCGCGACTCTTTGTTGCATAAAGGTACCAGCACCTCAGATAAGCTGGGCAGTATGAGGAGGAACGTGTTGAACATCACCGCTTCTGACGTCAAGGACGCCACGCTCACCGCTACGGTCACCATCCCGGCCGCCGACGTCGACGCCGCGATCAAGAAGGCCTACAAGGACACCGCCAAGAAGTACCGCTTCCCGGGCTTCCGTGCCGGCAAGGCTCCCCGTCCGGTCATCGATTCCGCTCTTGGCGCCGAGGCTACCCTCGCTCAGGCCACCAACGACCTGATCGCCGCCAACGAGCCCGCCGTCCTCAACGAGCTGGACATCGTCCCCACCAAGAGCGGTGACTACAAGGAGCTCGACCTCGCCAAGGATCACGAGGACTACACCTACACCGTCGAGTTCTCCCTGCGTCCCGCCGCTGAGCTCTCCTCCTTCGACGCTGTCGAGATCGAGATGCCCCCTGCGGAGGTCACCGAGTCCGAGATCAACAACCAGGTCGAGATGCTCCTCAACTACCGTGCCACCTTCGAGGACGTCGAGGGCCGCGCTGTCGAGTCCGAGGACTACGTTACCGTCGACCTCAAGGCCGTCGAGAACGCCGACAACTTTGCCGCCGAGGGCCGTATGCTCATCGCCGGTAGCGACAGCAACCCCGCCGAGTTCAACGAGGCTCTGATCGGCGCCAACGTTGACGACGTCAAGTCCGTCACCTGGACCGACGAGGCCGAGGAGGGCGAGGAGGCCGAGACCCACACCGTCGAGGTCACCGTCAAGGGCATCAAGGTCCGCAACACCCCCGAGCTCACCGACGAGCTCGTCAAGTCTGACTTTGGCTTCGACAGCATCGACGCTATGCGCGACGCCATCAAGATCGAGATCGAGCAGGACAAGGCTTCCCGCCTCCCGGCCGAGAAGGAGAACCGTTGCGTCTCCGCTCTCGCCGAGCGCCTGCAGCTCGACGAGATGGACGCCGACTACGAGCAGTCCGTCTTTGAGGAGCTTGGCCAGAACTTCCTGTCCAACCTCGCTGCCCGCGGCATGACGCTGGACACCTGGCTGCCCGCTTCCGGCCTGACCATGGAGCAGTTCATCGGCGACCTGCACAAGCAGGCCAACGACGTTGCCCGTGAGTCCCTGGCGCTCGACGCTCTCGCCCGTGAGCTCAAGATTGAGGTCACCGAGGACGACATCAACGCCGAGTTCGAGAAGGCTGGCGTCAAGGACGTCGAGGCTTCCAAGGCCGAGTTCATCGCCGATGGCCGCATGCCTGCCGTCCGCGAGTCCATCCGTCGCTCCAAGGCCGTCGATCACCTGGTCGAGAACGCCAAGGTGACTGAGGTCGACGAGACCGCCAAGGACGCCGAGTAATTCTCGCCACCTTGCACGCGAGCGCATGTATGTGCCCGTGATGGGGTAAAGTTATAAGCCGGTTATCCGGTTGCTTCGTACGGTGCCAGCCAATGCATAGCATGCGGGCACCGTACGTTTGTCTAGAACCACTATTGGTCCGTAAGAGAAATGGAGATGCGTATGATCGCTAAGTTCGATTCCGCCCTCGTGCCATACGTTATCGAGCAGACGCCGCGCGGCGAGCGCAGCTACGATATCTATTCGCGCCTGCTCAACGACCGCATCATCTTCTTGGGCGAGGAGATCAACTCCGTCAGCGCCAACCTGGTCGTTGCCCAGCTGCTGCATCTTGAGAGCCAGGATGCCGAGAAGGATATCTCGCTCTACATCAATTCGCCCGGTGGCGAGGTTTACTCTGGCCTGGCGATTCTTGACACCATGAACTTCATCAAGCCGCAGGTCTCCACCATCTGCGTCGGTATGGCCGCGTCTATGGCTGCCGTGCTGCTTTCGGCCGGCGCCAAGGGCAAGCGCTTCTGCCTGCCGCACTCCAAGGTCATGATTCACCAGCCCAGCGGCGGTGCCCAGGGTCAGCAGACCGAGATTGAGATCGTTGCCGAGGAGATCAAGAAGACCCGTCGCGAGCTCAACCAGATCCTGTCCGACGCCTCGGGCCAGCCCATCGAGAAGGTCCAGGCCGATACCGAGCGCGACAACTACCTCACGGCTGCCGAGGCCCTCGACTACGGTCTGATCGACCGTATCGTCACCTCGCGCGATCTTGCCGCGAAGGATGCCTAGGATGGCAGGAAACATGCAGGACAACTTTGACGAGAACGGCAATCCCATCCGCTGCTCCTTCTGCGGAAAAGAGCAGGGCCAGGTCCGTCGCCTCGTAAAGGGCCCGACCAACATCTTTATCTGTGACGAGTGCGTCGCCGCCTGTTCCGAGATCCTTGAGGAGTCGCTGGCTTCGGACTTTATGGACGCTGCCCGCAACGGCAAGCTGCCGGGCTTCCTCAACGACCACGGCCAGGCTGCATCCCAGCCCGCCGCGGACCCCGAGACCGAGGGTTTTGAGCTCGAGGACGATCGCCAGGTCATCACGCACGTGCCGACGCCGCACGAGATCTATGACGAGCTTTCGGCCTATGTTATGGGTCAGGAGGACGCCAAGCGCGCCATGTCGGTGGCCGTGTACAACCACTATCGCCGCGTGATTGAGGGCGGCGCTGCGGTGTCTGCCTTTGATGACGACATGGGCTCGCAGTTCGATGACGATATGGACGAGGTAGAGCTCGCCAAGTCCAACATCCTGCTGCTCGGTCCCACCGGTACCGGCAAGACCCTGCTGGCCCAGACGCTCGCGCGCATTCTTGAGGTGCCGTTTGCTATCGCCGATGCCACCGCGCTCACCGAGGCCGGCTATGTGGGCGAGGACGTGGAGAACATCCTACTCAAGCTCATTAATGCTGCCGATGGCGACATTGAGCGCGCACAGGTTGGCATCATCTACGTTGACGAGATCGACAAGATTGCCCGCAAGGCTGAGAACCTCTCCATTACCCGCGATGTTTCGGGCGAGGGTGTTCAGCAGGCGCTGCTTAAGATTCTTGAGGGCACGGTGGCCAGCGTTCCGCCCACCGGCGGCCGCAAGCATCCCCAGCAGGAGCTGCTGCAGATCGACACGACCAACATCCTGTTTATCTGCGGCGGTGCCTTTGTGGGTCTGGATAAGATCATCGCCGATCGCGTTGGCAACAAGGGCGTGGGCTTTAACTCCGAGATCGCCGGCCCCACCTCGGTCGACGAGAACGACCTGCTGCGCCAGGTACTCCCGCAGGACCTCAATGCATTCGGCATGATCCCCGAGTTCGTGGGACGTACGCCCGTCGTTACCCAGACGCAGGCGCTCGACGAGGACGACCTGGTGTCGATCCTGACCGAGCCAAAGAATGCCGTGGTGCGCCAGTACCGTAAGATGTTCCAGCTCGAGGACGTCGATCTTGAGTTTGAGGACGCGGCCCTGCACGAGATCGCCCGCATGGCGCTTGCCCGCAAGACCGGCGCCCGCGGCCTGCGCGCCATCTGCGAAGACGTGCTGCAGCAGACGATGTTCGACCTCCCCAGCGAGGAGGGCGTCGCCAAGGTCATCGTAACCGAAGCTGCCGTAAAGGGCGAAGAACAGCCCCGACGCATCTACGGGTAAACCTGACAAAAACGTGCTTGCAAATAGCCTCCGACCATCCGCGGTCGGAGGCTATTTTATATATACGCAATAACCCCAACTACCTGTGTTATTCTGTGTGTTTGTTTAAGCCTCAGCGAAGTCATATCAGACTGAAGTAATCGATACCTAAGGGGAGGAATGCAGACCCTAGCGAGCCTACATTCCTCCCCGATGGGACAGGGAGAGATATATGGAAGAAATGCCCAAGAACTACGATCCGTCGACCAACGAGCCGGCGATCCTGCAGAAGTGGCTTGACGGCGGCTACTACAAGCGCCGTGAGGGCGTGGGCGACTGCACCGTCACCATTCCGCCTCCCAACGTGACCGGCAAGCTCCACATGGGTCACGCCACCGACGACTCCATCCAGGACGCCATCATCCGTATGGCCCGCATGCGCGGCAAGTCCACGCGCTGGGTGCTGGGCACCGACCACGCCGGTATCGCCACACAGACCAAGGTCGACAAGAAGCTCAAGAGCGAGGGCATCAGCCGCCTGGAGATTGGCCGCGATAAGTTTGTCGACGCTTGCTGGGACTGGACCCACGAGTACGGCGGCATCATCGTCGAGCAAATCAAGCGCATGGGCTGCTCCGTCGACTTTGACAACGAGCGCTTCACCATGGACGAGGACTATGCCCAGGCCGTGCGTAAGGTCTTCTGCGACTGGTACCACGACGGCCTGATCTACCGTGGCAAGCGCATCGTCAACTGGTGCCCCAACTGCACCACCGCCATCTCGGACGACGAGGCCGAGTACAAGGACGAGAAGGGCCACCTGTGGCACCTGCGCTACCCGCTGACCGAGCCGGTCAACGGCCAGGACTACATCGTCGTCGCCACCACGCGCCCCGAGACCATGCTCGGTGACACGGGCGTCGCCGTCTCCCCGAAGGATCCCGAGAAGGCCGCCTTCGTGGGCAAGACCGTCATGCTGCCGATCGTCAACCGCGAGATCCCCATCTTTGAGGATTGGCACGTTGATGCCAACTTTGGCTCCGGCTTCGTTAAGGTCACCCCGGCTCACGACCCCAACGACTACGCCATGGGTCAGGCCCACGACCTGCCGCAGATCAACATTTTCGACGAGCACGCGGTGGTCGTCGAGGGCTATGGCGAGTTTACCGGCATGAACCGCGACGAGTGCCGCGAGGCCGTTGTCAAGTGGTTCGACGAGCACGGCCTGCTCGACCACGTCGAAGAGCTCGACCACTCCGTCATGCACTGCTACCGTTGCGACTCCGCCCTGGAGCCGTGGCTGTCCGAGCAGTGGTTTGTGGCCGTCGACAAACTCAAGGGACCGGCGCTCGACGCCGTCAACTCCGGCAAGGTCACCTTCCACCCCGCGCGTTGGACGCAGACCTACACCACTTGGATGGAGAACCTCAAGGATTGGTGCATCAGCCGCCAGCTGTGGTGGGGCCACCGCATCCCCGTGTTCTACTGCGAGGACTGCGGCTGGGAGGACGCCCTCACCGAGGACACCGATGTGTGTCCCAAGTGCGGCGGCCATCACGTGCATCAGGACGAGAACGTTCTGGACACCTGGTTCAGCTCGCAGCTGTGGACCTTTGCCACGCAGGGCTGGCCGCAAAAGCCGGAGCTGCTCGAGGGCCATCACCCCACGACGGCGCTGGTCACCGCACGCGACATCATCGCGCTGTGGGTCGCCCGCATGGTCATGAGCTCGCTGTACTTCCTTGATGAGGTGCCGTTTAAGGACGTCGTCATCTACCCGACGATCCTTGCCAAGGACGGCAGCCGCATGTCCAAGTCCAAGGGCAACGGCGTAGACCCCATGGACCTCATTGGCATGTACGGCGCCGACGCCATGCGCTTCAACCTGCTTACGCTGTGCACCAACAACCAGGACGTCAAGTTCGACGCGAACATCGACAAGAAGACCAAGCAGCTCATCGACAGCCCGCGCACCGAGCAGGCCAAGTCGTTTGTGACCAAGATCTGGAACGCCAGCCGCTTCCTGCTCATGAACATGGAGGGCTACACGCCCGGCGAGCCCGTCGTGGAGACGCCGGCCGACGCCTGGATGTTCAGCCGCCTGGCCAAGGCTGTCAAGATGGTCACCGAGGGCATCGAGAACTACACCTTTGGCGACATGGCCCGCGGCGTGCAGCAGTTCTTCTGGAACGAGGTCTGCGACTGGTACGTCGAGGTCACCAAGTCCCGCCTGAAGGGCGAGGGTCGTCTGCAGGCGCAGCGCAACCTGATCTTTGTGCTCGACACCTCCATTCGCCTGATGCACCCGCTCATGCCGTTTGTCACCGAGGAGATCTGGGACAACATGCCGGCGAGCGTGCTCGATCTGGACGCCGAGGGCAACGTGAACCGCGCCGAGGCGCTCATGATCGCCAAGTGGCCCGAGCCCGCCGACTACGCCAAGTACGTCGACGAGCCCGCCGAGCGCGCGTTTGAGCTGTGCCGTGCCGTCGTGTCTGCCGCCCGTGCCACCCGTTCGCGTTATCGCTTAAGCCCCAAGGCGGAGCTCGACGTTGTTGTGCGCGCCGGCGCCGAGGATATCGAGAAGCTCGAGAGCCTGCGCTCGACCATCGAGCCGCTGGCGAACACCGCCTCGCTGGTTATGGGTACCGACGTTGAGAAGCCGGCTGCGAGCATTGCCGTGGTCGACAGCGGCGTCGAGGTCTTTGTGGTTCTCGAGGGCAAGGTTGACCTTTCGGCCGAGAAGGCACGCCTGGAGAAAGAGATTGCCGCGGCCCAGAAGGAGCTTGCCGGCTGCGAGAAGACGCTGGCCAACGAGGGCTTTGTGGCCAAGGCCGCGCCCGCGGTGGTCCAGAAGAAGAGGGACCGTGCAGCTGAGCTCAAGGAGATCCTGGCGGCGCTGACTGCTCAGGTTGCTGACTTCTCGTAGGGCTTACTGAGGGGCGCGTCCCGATGCTTTGCTCTCCGCTGCGGACAGTCCTGCGCAAGACGGACAGCACATTAAGTGCTGTCCTTTGCGTGCGGAACTTGCGGCGAGCAAAGCATCGGGCCGCTCCTAGTTCGTTTACGTGGTTTTTGCATCTGGCGTGTTAGGGCCACTGGGTTGTGGCCTTGATCTTGCTGCAACCGGGTAAAGGCTGATATTGTCAACGTGAGGGGCTCATTCATTTTGGTGGGCCTCTTTTTCTGTTATGGGGGACTTTGGGTTATGGCTAAGCGTTCTGGGTCGTATGTCGTTCCTTTCTCGTTTGAGCTGCTTTCGTTTGATGAAGCTGTCGGGCTTGCTGCTGATACGGGGCGGATCTCTGGGGATGCTGGGCCTCTGCTTGAGACGGTTGTCGATATGCTCGATGAGCTGGGGCGTCCGGATGAGTATTTCGATTGCATTCAGGTCGCCGGTACCAATGGCAAGACTTCGACTACGCGTTTTTCGGCTGCCATTCTTCGTGGTGAGGGGCTCAAGACCGCGCTGTATACATCGCCGCAGCTGGTGCGCTATCCCGAGCGCATGGAGGTCGATGGGCGCGTTGTGAGCGACGAGGCCTTTGCCCGTGGCGTTTCTGCCGCTGTCGAGGCGGGGCATCGCGTGAATGCCCGTCGTGTGGCGGCGGGGGAGTGCGCCTATACCATCACGCCGTTTGACCTGCTGACGGCTGCCGCACTGGTGGTGTTTGCCGAGGCTGCAGTGGACGTTGCCGTGCTCGAGGTTGGCATGGGCGGCCGTTGGGACGCTACGAGTGCGACCGATCCCGTCGCCGTTGCCATTACGGGCATCGGGCTCGACCACACGCGCATCCTGGGTGACACGCTCGAGGCCATTGCGGGGGAGAAGGCTGCGGTCATTAAGCCCGGACGCCTGGTTGTTTTAGGCGAGGGCACGCACGAGTCGAGCGTTCAGCGCGTGATGGATGCCCGTTGCCGCGAGTGCGGCGTCGTGCCGCTCGTGGTGAGCCACGCCACGACCAAGGTGCCGGCGCATGTGGGCGATACGGTTGAGTTTAGCTGCACCACGCCGCGCGCGATTTATACGTCGAGCATGGTCAAGCCGGCCTATCAGCCGCAGAATGCCGCGTGCGCGATTATGCTGTGTGAGGGCTATCTTGGCCGCGAGCTCGACCATGAAAAGCTCGACGCTTCGCTTATGGGCTGCCCCACGCCGGGTCGCTTTGATGTGCTGGGAACCGATCCGCTCAAGCTGATTGATGCCTGCCATAACCCTCAGAGCTGCGAGAACTTTGTGAGCGCACTGGATGAGATCGACCCGTGTGTAGAGAATCGCCCCACGCTGCTGTGCGCCGCGCTGGCCGACAAGGACGTGGCGGGTATCGTTGACGTTTTGGTTCCGGCGTTCCCCCACGTGGTCGTGACCCAGACCGATTCCGACCGCGCCCTGCCGGCAGATGAGCTCGCTGCCCTGGTGGACGCCGACAAGCTCGCGGGCGTGTACCCCAGCGTATCCGAGGCCCTCGCGGCTTTCGATGCCGCGGGCGAGCCTTTCGTAGCAGCCGGTACCATCACCCTAGCCGGCGAAGTAGCGGAGCTGCTCCGTTAACCCATCCCCTCATCAGTTGCGGTGAAATACGGACTGTTTTACAAGCCAGAAGCCTCAAACGGTCCGTATATCACCGCAACTCAAAAGCAGTCAATTTGGGACGGGGCTTTTTTGGCTGCCCTGCGCCTCGAGTTGACTTGCTCGCCACGAAATGGGCCTATTTACTACGTTTGACCGGTAACCCTCGACCATACCGAGAATTGCGAAATCAAAACCGCAGGTAAAGGGCTTGCCAGTTTTGTGAAAACACGGGTATGGTCGACCCACGCGGGCTAAACGTAGTAGATAGGCCGTTTTTGTGGCGGCATTCATGTGATGCGGCAAAGGGACAGCCCCTTTGCCGCATTGCCTAGTCTAAGCGGACCGGATCGTGGGGGTAGGCGTTGAGAATCTCGACGCCGTTCTCGGTCATCAGGGCTAGGTCCTCGATGCGGACGCCGGTGTGACCGGGGAGGTATATACCCGGTTCGATAGAGAACGTCATGCCCGGCTCTACGACCTGCTCGTTGGCGAGCGAGACATCGCCCGGCTCGTGGTCTTGCAGACCGATTGAGTGACCCAGGCGGTGCGTAAAGTACTGCCCATAGCCCGCATCCTCAATCACGTCGCGTGCGGCGCGGTCCAAGTCGCACATACGAACGCCCGGCGTGATGAGCGCCTCGGCGGCCTCGTTGGCGCGGCGCACGATGTCGTAGACGTGCGCGGTCTCCTCGTCCGGCTGGCCCCAAAAGAACGTGCGTGTCATGTCCGAGCAGTAGTTGCGACGGCGTCCGCCAATGTCGAACAGCACCACGTCGCCGCGCTTGAGTACGGTGTCGTCGGGCTCGTGATGCGGGTCTCCGGCGTTGGCGCCAAAGCTCACGATGGGCGGAAAGCTAAAGCCCTCGCAGTCGTGCTTGCGGTACAGGCCGAGCATCTGGTCGGCAATTTCGCGCTCCGTCACGCCCTCGTGAACGAGCTTGATGGCGTCGGACATCACGGCGTCGTTAGCGGCTGAGGACACGCGCATGAGCTCCTGCTCGGCGGCATCCTTGTGGGTGCGTGCTGCGGTGACGGCAAAGTCGCCCAGGAAGAACTCGCTTGCGGCGTAACGATCCATAAGGGGCAGCAAAAAGCCGGAGCGCATTACGGTATCGATGCCGAGGGGCTTGGATGGATTGACCTCGCGAGCGATGGCGTCGGTCACGACGTCGGTGTCGTTGTGGTAGGCCACGCGGGCATTGTCGTACTCGGGCAGCTGATGCAGGGCGTTGACTAAGATCACCGGCTCGGCATCGCGCGCGAGCAGCACGCCGCAAAAACGCTCGAACATATCGGCATAAAAGCCGGTCAGGTAATAGATCGACCACGGGTCGTTTACGAGCAGCTGCGCGCCGGGGTGCTGAGCCTCGAGCGCATCGAGCACGCGCGCCACACGCTGGTCATCGACATGTGCCATGAAAACATCCTTTCGCTAGGGTGTCACCATGGTATCCCCAACGCCAGGGTAGTCAATTTGGGATGGGGCTATTTTAGCTGTGTCAAACATGCGGAATGATAGGTAAAAGTAGTCATAAGAGGGTCGTCCCGAATTAGCTGCTTTCGAAACTATGGCGGATTACGGGGCTGGACCTGTATTACTTGACCATGGGAAAAATTGCGAAATTAAAACCGCAGGTAGACGGCTTATCAAAAATCGAAAAATGCCGGTATGGATGGGGGTCTCCGAATCAGCCCCGTAATCCGGCATAGTTTTGAAATGGCACTAAAGTAGGCACAATCTAAATATCGATCCCAAGGCAAGTTGCGGTGGAATAGTTCCTGGATACCGGGGTTTTGGCGGAAATCAGGAATTATTTCACCGCAATTCAGGAGGGGCGGGGTGGATGGCGGGGTAGCTAAAAGAGCCCCGTCCCAAATGAGCTGCTTAGGTAGGGTCGATGTCCATGCTGGCGATGAGGTCGGTACCGGTGTCTAGGAGGTTGGGGAGGACTACATCGCTCATGCGGATGGGGGCGTCGACGACCAGGCCCCGGATGAGGTCCATCGTCTGGGCGTGGAGTTCGAGCGGGATGGCTTCGGCCGTGCGCACGGGCAGCAGCGCCTCGTCGCCGCCGGATACGGCCACGGTCGTGGTAAGCACGCGCATGGGGCAGGTGAGCTCCTGATGTGCAAACTTATCACCGCGTGGGCAGCTGTTGCCGGTTACGGAGCACACCTCTGCCATGGCGCCGTCGGCGCCGCGCTTTACCTCCACGGTCAGGAGGCACTCGGAGGGGCACGTGGTGCAGTTGAATTGCAGCGTTTCGATCTCGTTTGCACCCATGGTTCTATGCCTCCTCAGCGGGGTCGACGGACAGGACAATCTCGCTAACGCCCATATCGAGTGCGCGCTGAATCACCTTTGCCGGTAGCGGGAAGCTTTCCATGACGCTCGGTTTAAACGGGCGAACCTTGCCTGCAAACAGTTCCTCGTTGCCTGCCAGAATGCGCACGCGGGCAGCATCGACCGGCCGACGTACGCGGAAGTTGAGCTTAGTGAGCCCGACGGCCGTGATGCGTCCCGGCAGTGCGTAGCCTGCGATGCCAGCGGGGGAGACCGTGAGCTGGCAGCCCGCGCCCGCCACTCCCGCCGCGGTGCCGACAGCCCCCAACGCCCACGCCGCCGCAGCCGCACCGGCACGTTCGGACTCGGTCGTCACGTTGTCGGCCAGGTCGTGCACGTGCAGCACGTTGCCGCAGGCAAATATGCCCGGCACGCCCGTCTGCAGGCTCTGGTCCACCACGGCGCCGCGCGTACGTGGGTCCAGCTCGACGCCCGTGGCAACCGAAAGCTCGTTCTCGGGAATCAGGCCCACCGAAAGCAGTAGCGTGTCGCATGGAACGATGCGCTCGGTTCCCGGAATGGGTGCAAGATGCTCGTCGACCTGGCTTACCTCGACAGCCTCCACACGATCGTGCCCGATCACACGCATGACCGTGGTAGACAGATGCAGTGGAATGCCAAAGTCTTCCAGGCAGTTCTTAACATTGCGACGCAGGCCGTTGGCGTACGGCATGAGCTCGTACACACCCTCGACCGAAATCCCCTCGAGCGTGCAGCGGCGCGCCATGATCAGCCCGATGTCGCCCGAGCCCAAAATGACGGCGCGCGAGCCGGGTTTGAGGTTCTCGATATTGATGTATCGCTGCGCTAGGCCGGCCGTAAACACGCCGGCGGGTCGGCTGCCGGGGATCTTGATCTCGCTGCGCGTGCGCTCGCGGCAACCCATGGCAAGGACGACCGCGCGCCCGATGAGCTGCAGCATACCGGTGGGGCTCATGAGCGTGACGGTGTGGACCGCGGCGTCTTCCGCGGACTCGCCCGAATCAACCCCTATCACCATGCTGTCCAAGAACAGCGCAATGTTGGTCGCGCGCACCTGGTCGATAAAGCGCTGCGCGTACTCGGGACCGGTGAGTTCCTGCTTAAAGTGCGACAGTCCAAAGCCCGGGTGAATGCACTGTCGCAGGATGCCACCCAGATGCTGCTCGCGCTCCACGATGGCCACGTGCGCGCCGGCCTTATGCGCGGAAAGCGCGGCCGCCATGCCGGCAGGTCCGCCGCCGATAACGACCACGTCGAAGGCCTGCGTTGCCACGGCCTCAACGGCATCGCTATCAATCGCGCTCGATTTGAATTCCGCCATCCTAGCGCACCCCCTTCAAAGGTCCCTCAACGAGCCATGAGCCAGCGTCCTCCAACAGCACCTCGCTGGGGTCGCAGCCCAGCTCGCGCGCTAGGATCGCCACTACGCGGCTCTGGCAAAAGCCACTCTGGCACCGACCCATGCCCGCACGGCAGCGCCGCTTGACGCCCTCGACCGAAACCGCACCCGGGCGGCATCGAATCGCGGCCACGATTTCGGCCTCGGGCACTGTCTCGCAGCGACAGACGATCTGCCCCCATGCAGGGTCGGACTCAATGAGCTCCTCCTTGCGTGCAAGGGGCGCTCGGTCGAAGTCGTCCGGCGCGTGTCGAATCGGATCCCAATCGGCCCGTCCGCGCAAAGCAACGCCCGCCTCGCGCATCACTTGCTCCATGCGCTCGGCAATGGCCGGCGCGCTCGCCACGCCTGGCGACTGAATGCCCGCCGCCTGGAACAGGCCTGGCACCACGGCGGACTGCCCAATAAAGAAGTCGTTTGTTCCCTGAATGACCGGACGTCCGCCGGCAAACGCGCGCACCACGCGGCGCGTGTCCAGATCGGGCACCAGCTTGCGTGCTCCCGTCAGCAGCGCGTTCACATCGCTTGCGTAGGTCTGCGTGTCGCCCGGCTCGCGCACGGCAGCCGTCGCGGTGATCACGGTGTTGCCGTGGACCGTGCCCGTGACGATTACGCCCTTGGACACTGGCGTGGGCACGGGGTAGAGCGGCATGAGCGTGCGCGGCTCCTTATCCAGCACCACGATGTTGCCCTGGCGCCAGACCATCTGGAACTCCTCGGCGCCCGCCATATGCGAGATGTCCGCTGCACCGTTGCCCGCGGCGTTGATCAGATAGCGGCAGCGCACATCGCCGACAGGCGTCACCAGCGTAAAGCGCGCGGCTCCGTCATCCGAGCCGGCAACCTCAATTGCTTCCACCGGCGCGGACCGCATAAACGTCACCCCGTTGGCCACAGCGTTCTCCAGCGCGGCGATGGCGACCTCAAAGGGATCGACAAAGCCAGTCGAGGGGCACCACAGCGCGCACGTCGCCTTGGCACTTGCGCGCGGTTCCAGCTCGTGGATGCGCTCGGGGCCGATAATCGACAGCTCGGGCACGCCGTTGGCCAGGCCATTCTGGCGCAGTTTCTCCAGGTGTGCGCGGTCTTCGTCGTTAAACCCCAGCACCATGGATCCGGTGCGGCAAAACAAAAAGCCCAGTTCCTGGGCCCACGTGCCATATAGCTCGCAGCCGCGGGCGTTGACCTGCGCCTTTACGGTGCCCGGCACCGGATCGTAGCCGGCGTGTACCAGGCCGCCGTTGGCCTTCGATGCGCCTAGGGCGACATCGTTGGCCGCCTCGACCACGCAAATGGACAAGTCATAGCGCGCGAGTTGCCGCGCGATGGCGCACCCGGTGATGCCCGCGCCCACAATCGTAATATCAAACGTTTCTGTCACAGTGCCTCCCAGACAAGTTGACAGGCTGTCAATAGGACTATCCTACGGTCTGCAGACCCCCAGTACGGCGGCAATGCGGCGAACAGCCCCACTGCATCCGCCAACGGCAGGCGTGGGCCGGCTCAGCACGGATGCCGGCCACGTTAGAACGCGAGATCTTCCCGCCCAACCTCGCGGTCTGCGCCGTTACCTGTTACAGATTGAGATGTTGAGTCCACAGGCGCACGTTCTTCTCGATCTGTAACAGTAAGAACTGTTTTTGGGTTCCAGATGTTACAGTTCGAGATTTAAGTCGGGGAGAGAATGGTTTGTCTAAATCTGTAACATCTGGGACTGTATTTGCCGAGTAACTGTTACAGATTGAGACATTCGGTGTGGACGGTTTTCTTTGTCTCGATCTGTAACAGTTAGCTGAGGATTTGGGTTCTAGATGTTACAGATCGAGACAAACCTTCCGACGGATTTTGAATGTCTCGATCTGTAACATTTGGACCCGATTTTGCCGAGTAACTGTTACAGATCGAGATTGAAGTCGGGGAGGGACCCCTGTGTCTCGATCTGTAGCACCTAGACCCGGATTCCGCTCCCACCTGTTACAGATTGAGATGTTTGTGTCCGCGCCAGCCCCGCCCCCAGCCGTGGTCCCATATAAACAAACCCCGTGGTAAACTTGACCGGACTGTTAATATTCCGAAAGGTACCCGTAATGTCCAAGTACATCTCCGAGCTCATGTCGCCGCAGCTTATGGGCGTCGTCTATGCCTTCGTTGGCTTTATCATCGCCCTGTATGTGCTGTCGGTCGTCTATGTGTTCATCGACGCTCGCCGCCGCGGCGCCAGCGCCTACGTGGCATGGGGCATCATCGCCCTTATCCCGTTTGTAGGCCTCATTGCCTACCTGGTCCTGCGCCCGCACTCCTACGCGTCCGACCGCGAGGAGCAGGAGCTGGACATGGCCCTGCGCGAGCGCCAGCTTGCCCAGTACGGCACCTGCCCGCAGTGCGGCGCGCCCATCGAGAAGGACTTCGTCGTCTGCCCGGTGTGCGACACCCAGGTTCGCAACGTATGCCCCAGCTGCCATCGCCCGCTCGATGCGCACTGGAAGGTCTGCCCCTACTGCCGAACTCGCATCCAGTAACGCATCCATCGCCGGGCCGGCCGCAAGCCACGGGCACGCCGCAAGCCACGCGCGCCCCACGCCCCGCGCCCACACGATGAAGCATGCGTAGAAAATCGCCCGCCGTGCCATTAAGGTGCGGCGGGCGCTTGTATACCAAGGCAACCTGCCTATAATGATGCAAGTTAAAACGCCGAGCGCATCGCACGCACTTGCATCAGGCATCCGAGAGGAGAAAACATACCCATGAAGGCACTCTACAATGACGGTTCGGTGGCCGAGCTCCCGCAGGACGAGGTCGCGCACGTCATCCGCCACTCTGCCGCGCACATCATGGCGCAGGCTATCAAGCGCCTGTACCCCGAGGCCGACTTTGCCTACGGTCCTGCGACCGACAACGGCTTCTACTACGACGTTGATCTGCCCGAGGGCGTCAAGATCAGCGAGGACGACTTCCCCGCGATCGAGGCCGAGATGAAAAAGGTCGTCAAGGAGAACCTCAAGTTCACCGTGTACGAGAAGCCCCGCGCCGAGGCCATCGCTCTTATGGAGGAGCGCGGCGAGAAGTACAAGGTCGAGCACATCGGCGACCTGGACGACGACGCCCGCATCACCTTCTACCAGCAGGGCGACTACATCGACATGTGCGTCGGTCCCCACATCTGCTACACCAAGGCGCTGAAGGCCTTTAAGCTCACCGGCGTCTCGGGCGCCTACTGGAAGGGCGACAAGGACAACAAGATGCTCACCCGCATCAACGGCGTCGCCTTTGCCACCAAGGAAGAGCTCGACGAGCATATGCACATGCTGGAGGAGGCCAAGAAGCGCGACCACCGCAAGATCGGCCGCGAGATGGACCTCTTTATGATGCGCGACGAGGCCCCCGGCTTCCCGTTCTTCCTGCCCAACGGCATGATCCTTAAGAACACGCTGCTGGACTACTGGCGCGAGATCCACCACAAGGCCGGCTACGTGGAGATCTCCACGCCGCTCATCATGAACAAGCAGCTGTGGAAGACCTCGGGCCACTGGGACCACTACAAGGACAACATGTACTCCACCGTTATTGACGACGAAGAGTACTGCATTAAGCCCATGAACTGCCCGGGTGGCGTGCTGGTGTACGCCTCCAAGCCGCACTCCTACCGCGAGCTGCCCATTCGCGCCGGCGAGATTGGCCTGGTGCACCGCCACGAGCTGCGCGGCGCCCTGCACGGCCTGTTCCGCGTACGCTGCTTTAACCAGGACGATGCCCACCTGTTTGTGCGCCCCGACCAGCTGACCGACGAGATCGTGGGCGTGGTCAACCTCATCGACTCCGTATACCAGAAGTTTGGCTTTAAGTATCACGTTGAGCTTTCCACCCGCCCCGAGGACTCCATGGGTTCCGATGAGGACTGGGCTCGCGCCGAGGAGGGCCTGCGCACCGCTCTGGAGAAGCTGGGCATGGACTACGAGGTCAACGAGGGCGACGGCGCCTTCTATGGCCCCAAGATCGACTTCCACCTGGAGGACTCGCTCGGCCGTACCTGGCAGTGCGGTACCGTGCAGCTCGACTTCCAGATGCCGCTCAACTTTGATCTGGAGTACGTGGATGCCGACGGCACCAAGAAGCGCCCCATCATGCTGCACCGCGTGTGCTTTGGCTCGATCGAGCGCTTCATTGGCATTCTGATTGAGCACTTTGCGGGCAAGTTCCCCACTTGGTTGGCTCCCGTGCAGGTCAAGGCGCTTCCCGTCTCTGAGAAGAGCCGCGACTACGCCCACGAGGTGTGCGCCAAGCTGGAGGAGGCCGGTATTCGCGTGGTCTGCGACGACCGCGACGAGAAGATCGGCTACAAGATCCGCGAGGCCCGCAGCATCGACCGCGTGCCCTACATGCTCATCGTGGGCGAGAAGGAGGTCGAGGCCGGCAACATCTCCGTCCGCGATCGCTCCAACGAGACCGTTCAGATGAGCGTTGATGAGTTTGTTGCCAAGGTGACCGAGGAGATCAAGACTCGCGCCTAAGGCAAGCTTCACAACAATTAACAAAGGCGACCGTCCACAAAGGGCAGTCGCCTTTTTTCATGCCCAAATAAGAAAAGCCGCTGGTTGAGCGGCTTTTTTGTTGCACAAAAAGGTACAGGTTTTTGTAGAGGGCTATGGAGATATACCTACTAGCAGTACATTTTGCGTAATCTGGGCAATCGTTGATTAATTGCTCGTATAATTGCCTATGTCGAAAGATACAAAAACCTGTACTTTTGCGACTGCGCCTAGCTGCGAGCGAGAAGCCTGTTCTAAACGCCCCTGCATTTGCGTGCATCGCAAAGCAAGAGAAGGGGGCGAGAACATGGAACAGACGGCACGGCGCCAAGAGCAGCTGCCGGGCGCATTTAACGGCGTCACCACCAGTAGCCAGCACGGCCGCGTCCGCTGGTATCTGGTTCACACCCCCAATGGAAAAGAGCGTGAGACCTGCGAAAAGGTCCGCCGCATTATCCCGCACGAGCTGATGCAGGACGCTTTTGTGATGCAAAAGGAGTTCTGGTTTAAGCGGGACGGCGCCTGGTCGCTCCAAACCAAACCCATGTACAAGGAATATTTCTTCGTCGCTACGCACGATGCCGCCGCGCTCGATAGGGCTTTGGCCCAGTTGAGCTTTGGCTGTCGCATTGCCGGCAGCAGGGAGCGGGCGTACATGCCCATGCCGGACGATGCGCAGGATTGGTACCGCAGTGTGCTGGACGACGACGGCGTGGTGCGCAACAGCGTAGCGCGCATAGAAGACGGCGTGTTGCACATTGAGCAGGGTCCCTTGGTGGGGCAAGAGGCCCGCGTTAAAAAGATCGACCGTCATAAACGCTGGTGCCTGGTGGACGTGGGCGAAGGCGACTTCGCTTTTAGGGAGCTGCTTGCGCTCGACGTGCCCAGCAAAACGTAAGGGAGACGTTGCGCTGGTAATTCATTCGTTATTTGGATTCATCGATGGGGGGGGGGGTGTCCCTGGGAACAGGGACGTGGATTTGAACTTGACTACTAAAGAAGTGACAGGGCAAAACGCGCCGGTGGGGGCCGTGCTGGTCGCCCAGGCCATGAGCGGCGACGACGCGAGCATGCGCTACAAGGGCATGCAGGCCGTGAAGGACTGGGACCGCACGCGCCTGGGCTACCGCGCCGTAAAGCGCGTGTTCGACATTGTGTTCAGCGGCTGCGTTCTGGCCGTCATCGCCATTCCGAGTCTGGTGCTCGCCGCGGCCATCCGCCTGGAGAGCGAGGGCAACCCGTTCTACAGCCAGATCCGCGTGGGCCAGACCCGCCGCGACGGCAGCCTGTCCACCTTCCGCATGTGGAAGTTCCGCTCCATGTACAGGGACGCCGACGAGCGTCTCGCCGAGCTCAAGGAGCGAAACGAGATCGCCGGCGCCATGTTCAAGATGAAGGAAGACCCGCGCGTCACCAAGATCGGCAAGTTCATCCGTAAGCACTCCATCGACGAGTTCCCGCAGTTCGTGAACGTGTTCCTGGGCCAGATGTCCGTCGTGGGCCCGCGCCCGCCGCTGCCCAACGAGGTGGCCGAGTATACAGAATTCGACCTGCAGCGTCTGGCGGTTAAGCCCGGGATCACCGGCTGGTGGCAGGTCACGGACCGCAACGATACCGACTTCGACGGCATGGTTCGACGTGATCTCGAGTACATCGCCAAACGCGGTCCCATCACGGACCTGAAGATTGTTCTCCTCACGGTCGTTGAGGTCTTTACCGGTGGCGGTGCTTGCTAAATGGCTGAACCGATTAGAGTAGCTCAGGTTGTTGGCAAGATGGTTGGCGGCGGCGTCGAGGCCGTCGTCATGAATTACTACCGCCATATTGATCGCAGCAAAGTGCAGTTCGATTTTCTTGTCGATTCCGATTCGACGCTTGTTCCCCGCGAGGAGATTGAATCTTTAGGTGGCAGGGTTTTTGAGATTCCTCCCTACCAGCATGTTGTCGAATACCAGCGAGAGCTTCAGCGCCTCTTTAAGGAAGAGAACTGGAAGATTGTGCACAGCCATATCAATGCGCTTTCTGTCTTTCCGCTTCGCGCTGCTAAGAAGGCGGGCATACCTGTGCGTATAGCCCACAGCCACTCTACAAGCGGAAAGGGGGAGTTTGCTAAAAATGTCATCAAAGGCTCTTTGAAGCTGTTCTCAACAAGGTATCCGACTGATTTGGCAGCCTGCACCGAGCATGCTGGAAAATGGCTGTTCGGTTCATCCCGTTTTACTGTTTTTAATAATGCTATCGATTTGAACAACTTTTCTTTCAATCGATCGATTAGGGACGAGCGACGTGCTCAGCTCGGAGCGAAGGACGATACGCTGGTATTGGGGAATATCGGTAGGTTCATCTCTCAGAAGAACCAGTTGTTTTTGCTTGATGTTTTCAAGGCAGTGCATGCTCAGAATCCTGATTCCATCCTTGTCGTCTGCGGCGATGGAAAACTGAGACCTCAAGCGGAGGAAAAGGCATGCTCACTTGGCATTGCCTCGGCGGTGCGTTTTCTCGGCCAGATTTCTGATGTGCAGGACGTCTATCAGTCGCTCGATTTATTCGTGCTCCCCAGCCTGTACGAGGGCCTCGGAATGGTCGCGATTGAGGCCCAGGCTTCCGGTCTCCCGTGCATCTGCTCTGAAAGGGTCCCCAACGATGTTGCGTTATCCAGTCGGTGCAGCTTCCTTCCGTTGAGTATGGGCGTCGAGGGGTGGTCCAACGCGATCCTTGCCGCCCGCAGGGATGTCTTTGATCGCTCCGATCCTCATTCATCTCCGGGGTTTGAATCTTATGACATCTTTAAGGCGGCGCCCAAGCTTGAAGAGTACTACCTGAAGCTATTTGAAACGGTGAATTAATGAAAATCTGTATTTTAACGTGGCTCCATAACCAAAATTTCGGCACGTTGCTCCAGGCTTATGCTCTGCAGCAGTTCTTGAAGTCCGAGGGTCATGATGTTGTTGACGCCGACTATCTCCCCTGCGTCAAAGAAAAGCTACTGAACTGGGCGATCAACCGAAATTCCTTCGATTTGTTTGCCGGTAAAGCACATGAGCTGCTCAATCGTAAGAAGGAGCATGACGACTTCGGTTCCTCGACCGCTGATGTTTTCAATCGCTTTTTAAGCCAGAATATCGTTACTACTGAACGGATTACCGATACAGACGGACTGGTCGGCTTGCGGGGGAAATACGATGCGTACGTCTGTGGATCGGATCAGATTTGGTCGCCATATCTTTTGAACAGGAATTTCTATTTCTCCTTTCTGAGCGACAGTGATAAGCGAATCGCGTATGCGCCCAGCTTCGGTGTTACGAACACCACAGAGAGGAAGAAGAGGATCATTGCTAATCTTCTTAAATCTTTCAGTTCCGTATCTGTTCGCGAAGATGCCGGTGCGGATTTTGTCGAATCACTCGGTCTTGAGCGTCCCTCACAGGTCGTGGACCCTGTCCTGCTTCTGTCGAAGGAGGACTGGGCCCCTCTCATTGACGGAAAATGTCCTGAGCCCGGTAAAATTGTCTGCTACTTTCTTGGGGATAGGCCGTTTTACAGGAAAGCGGTCGAATCGATTTCGAAGGAGCTCGGCTGCGAAGTTGTGACGCTTGTTGGTTCAGGTAAAAATGCAGTCGACGAGGAGCTTAATCCACGCTACGGGCTTGGTCCCGATGAATGGCTCGCGTATTTGGCGAGTGCGCGGTTCGTGCTGACCGATTCGTTGCACGGTACGCTATTCTCCCAAATCTTTCGCAAGGACTATTACTGCTTCAAGCGATTTGAGGAGACCGACAAACGCTCTCAGAATTCCCGAGTCGAGAGCCTCGCGAGGCTCTCGAACACTGAAGATCGCCTACTCGATGGCTATGAAAGCCACATGCATGCTACTGAAATCGAGGGGTATGAAAGACGTCTGTCGGATGTGGAGTCACTCATCTCGTTCTCGAAAAATTGGCTCTTGGATGCTCTCGAACAATAGGGGGAGTCAGCTTGAACAAAAACATCGCCATAATTTCTCATCAAGCCTGTTTTGGATGCGGAGCATGTGCGGCCAAATGCCCTTTTTCGGCTATTGAAATGCATCCTTCGCCCGATGGTTTTGATTATCCCGTGGTGGATGCAGCCAAATGCACTTCCTGTGGCCTATGCCTGCGCTCCTGTCCGGCGGAAAACCGAGTTGATGCGGACTCGGAGGTCATTCGCGCCGCTGTTTTGCAGAGTGGTGATTCTGACGAGCTCGCGCAGAGTTCGTCCGGCGGCGTCTTCTCTCTTCTCGCGAAGCGGGTTCTTGAGAAAGGTGGGCGTGTTTACGGCGCCGCTTGGGACGGTGTTGATTGCGTTAGGCATATCGGTATATCCGATCTTGCCGATATTGCGCTCCTTCAAAAGTCCAAATATGTCCAGAGCGATGCGAGTGAATCGTACCCCGATGTGCTCAACGATCTGAAATCCGGCAAGCATGTACTGTTTAGCGGTACTCCCTGCCAGGTTTCCGCGCTGCTTCTCTATTTGGGTAAGCCGATGGATGGGCTGACAACCGTCAGCGTTGTTTGCCACGGTGTACCAAGCTCTTCCATGTTTCGTTCCTATGTTGACTGGCTTGAGCTTCGGGAGAAGTCCGATGTCACCGCACTGACTTTTAGAGATAAATCGAAATTCGGTTGGGGCCATAACATAAAGATTGAGTTGTCCGACGGCAGGATTATAAAGAGGCCCGCCACATTCGACCCGTTTTATGGGTCCTATATCAAAGGCATGATCAGCAGATCGTCTTGCTATAGTTGTCCCTTCAGAGGGTGCGACAGTCCCGCTGACATTATCCTCGGCGACTCCTGGCGTTCTGAGTCAGCCCGAGACTGCGTGTATCCTGAGAAGGGCATTTCAGCCGTTATCGTGAAGACCGAGCGCGGCGCCAAGCTGATTGATGAGATAGTCGATTGCGTTGCCTATTCTAACAACGACGTCGCAGCGGATGACGTGCTCCTGCATGAAGACCCTAATAAGCGTTCAGGACTTGAAGAGAGGCGCGATGCGGTCATCGCTCAGTATGAGGCACTGGGGTCGGGGATCTTTGATTCTGTCTTGGTTCCCAAAGTGAGCCTTTTCGACCGTGTGAAAAAAATGCTTCCGCCGTCGATGCGGTTGGGCGTAAAACGTTTGGTCCGATCCATTATACCTGGGAACGCGCATGAGTAGCCTTACCACAGCGATTACGATTTGCGACCGTCCCCATATCGGGGGTGGAGCTTCAAAAATCGCAATCGAGACAGCTTCGGCATTGGCAAAGATGGGGCTTAACAGCTATTTCTTCTCAGCGCTGGGAGATCCCGATCCGGCTTTGGTCGAATCGGGGGTTATTTGCGTTAATTGCGGGCAGGGCGACGTCTTGAACGGTGGCGTCTCTGGTGCTGTTCAGGGCATCTGGAACCGACGCTCGGAAACGGCGCTGGATGATTTGCTCAATCAGCTTGACCCAGAAACGGCGGTCGTTCATGTGCATTCTTGGACGCACTCCCTTTCTCCCTCTATATTCAGGGCAATAGAGCGACGGGGCTTCAAATGTCTCATTACTGCCCATGAGTACTTCCTTGTTTGCTCTAACGGTGGGCTCTACGACTATGTGAATCATTGTAACTGCGGAATCGCTCCCGGTTCTCCGAAGTGCCTGCTGCACAACTGTGACAAGCGCTCGTATGCCCAAAAATTGTACCGGTCCGTTCGTTTCTCCGTGCAGAACCATGTCTTAGGCTCGCTTCGCCCGGCGGTCGCCTTTGTCTCCGACTCCAGCCGTCGATTGATCGAACCTCATCTAGCGTGGAATTCTGAACGGTATGACTGCTTAAACTATGTTGATGCGGCTAAGTTTCAAGATGATTCCGAAGGAGATTCTTCGGCATACCTATTCGTCGGCCGCTTAAGTCCAGAGAAAGGCTGTGACTTGTTTTGCGAAGCGGCCTGTCGGGCGGGCGTGAATGCGATCGTCATTGGCGACGGTACCGAATTGAAGAGGTTGTCGGATAGCTATCCAGATATCAGATTCATGGGCTCCTTGCCTCATGATGAAGTTCTTTCCGTCATGAAACAATCTCGCGCTATCGTCATGCCTTCTGTTTGCCGAGAGACGTTCGGGCTCGTCGCTTATGAAGCAATGATTGCCGCCGGCCTGCCATGTATTGTTTCGGATGTCGGCGATGCGGCCTCCTTTGTGATGTCAAAAGGTCTCGGCGAGATCTTCAACGCAGGTAGTGTGGAGTCGCTATCTGACGCAATGGTCAATATGCTCGATTCTGATGTTTACTCGCGTTACAGGGAGGCAGTTGAGAAGGCGGACTTTAGCCATCTCAAAAAGATCGCGTATGTTGAACGTCTTATCAATATTTACGATCAGCTAATGGCTGAACTTTAATTGGACGAAGGTTTTTAATGGTTACGGTTGTGATGTCAGTCTATAACGGCACACGATATCTTACTGAACAGCTAGACAGCTTGCGACTTCAGACCGTGTCTCCGGATCGGGTGGTGATCGCGGATGATTGCTCGACAGATGGATCGTTCGATCTCATCTGCGAATACATCGAGGAACACGCACTCGCTAATTGGACCGTCAACAAGAACAGCTCGAATTTCGGCTGGCGCAAGAGCTTTAAACGGCTTCTTGACCTTGCATCTATAGACGATGGAATCGTCTTCCCGTGCGATCAGGATGATATTTGGGAACTCGATAAAATCGCTGTGATGTCCTCAATCCTCGAGAAGGACCCCTCGATTGAGGTTCTCAGCTGCGCCGTCGAGCCGTTTTATGAGAGCGGCGGTAAAAAGGTAACAGTCTATGGTGCTGTCGATGATTCCAAACCTCTGGACGATTTGGAGACCCCGGTTTTCGATAGCAAGTTTATGTCGGTACGGCGCCCTGGATGTTCGTATGCCGTTAAATCTAGTTTTATAAGGGAAATCATGCCATATTGGCAGGATGATTTTGCGCATGACGGTATGTTATGGCGCTTCTCATTACTGAAGGGGACTCTCAGACTTCTAAATCAGCCCTTGATTCGGTTCCGCAGGCATGACTCTAATGCAACTGAGATGCGACATATTGACAAGAAATCTCGTGTTGCTGAGATAGGGATGTGCTTGAGATTTTCTAAGGTTTTAGAAGAATACTGCAGTAGTAATCCTGGCGATTATCGTATATCTTCTTCACATATAGAGCATTACGGTTCTGTTTTAAATGCCCGTTTGCACTTGCTCGTAGGTGGCCTAAAAATAAGTGATTTGGGCACCATTCTAAAATACCGTAAGTATGAACTGTCAAATCGTTCCCTGCTTGGTGATTTTAAGGTCTTAATCAGTTCCTGTGACAGTAAGTAGGTGTTTAGAATGCTTGAGCTATTTACTAATGAATTCACTATTTTGATTTTTGCCGCAATCTTAAGTGTCATTTCTCCCGTTAAAGGACTATTTTTTTCTGTTCTAGGATTGCTCGTTTTCAAAGAAGTTCTTTCTGGGCGCCTCTACAAAGTGTTTTTAAATAACGCTATTCCCATTGTCGTTATGGGCGCGATGGTTTTCTTTTCTGCCATTGCGTTTACGTCCCGAAGCATTAATGAATCCCTCCTTACGGTCTGCTCGTATTTCTTTTGCATCCTTCTTGGTTATATTTACGGCAAAGTAAAGAACGATGACTGGGTTGAGTCTGCATTGCTTATGCTTCGCAACGTTATGGTGTTCGCCTGCCTATTTAGCTTTGTCCTTGAAATTGTTTTAGGTCAACGACTAGTTACAAATGGTTCCTTTTCTTTTCTGCAAACTGTAACGATTGATAATCCATCCTTGTATCGACTGCGTAGTTTTTTCGGTCATGCAATCGTATTTGGCCAAATGATAGTTATTGCTGTTGTAATCAACTATAAATTGGAGACGGGCAGGATGAAACGTCTCTTATACTCTGTAGTTCTTTTGGTCGCTCTGCTTCTGACAAAGAGTCGTAGCGCGTGGATTATTCTCATTGCTTTAGCATCGGTGTACCTGATCTTTCGCCTAAAGAACCCCGAGTATTCTAAATGGAATTTAATTGCGCTTTTAGTTCCAGCTGTATTGCTACTCGTTTTCATTCTCTACAAGTTTGGACTGTTTAACTTTGTGGCTTCTCGATTTGGTGAGCTTGAAACTGATGTTTCATATAGCCAGCGTTCCGGAGCCATTGCCTATATTATTCATAGCTTTTTAAGCAGGCCGCTGTTTTGGCTTACTGGAAATGGTTATGGCAGTAGTCGCATGACTATGCTGGGCACGACGGTTGAAATTAGCGGTTTTTCAACGGTGGATAATGGTTTCCTTGCAATGCTGTATGAATATGGTTTTCTTGGAATTTGTAGTTTTGTATTCTTGCTAATTTCCGCTGGTATCGGTTCGTTCAGGTCGGGTTGCGAACTCGATCAAGTACTATTTTCCGTTTCCTGCATATGCTGCGCGGAGCTCATGTTTTATTGCGAGCTTGGTTGGTGGGTGCCAACGGTCATCTTGTTTGTTTCCTGTGGACTCGTTCTGGGTAGAACGAGTGCTCGGTATTCAGATTTGTGCGAGTCAGGCCCTATTTTGATTTCTGAATAAATCAAGGTTGCTAGTTTAAACAAACGAGGTTGAATGAATTATTCGTCTATCGCACGCAACACTATGATTGCGTTTGCTGCACAGTTTATTTCTCTATCGGTCAGTGTCGTCATGTCGCTGCTCGTGCCGAAAATCGTTGGCGTTGCTGATTATGGATACTGGCAACTGTTCATGTTTTATACGACCTATTCCGGCTTTTTTCACCTTGGCCTGAATGATGGTGTCTACCTGATTAACGGGGGTCTCTCTCGTGATGAAATCGATAAGAGCTCAATCAAATCCCAGTATATCTTCGGTGCTTGTTTCCAGGCAGTGATTTGCCTCGGCATCACTTTGGCTTCGCTGCCTCTCGTCGATGATGCAAATCGGTTATTTGTTATCGCGTCTTTCGCGCTTTACACCGTCGTATATAACCTGACAAGTTATTTGGGCTTTGTCTTTCAGGCCATGAACGAAACTAAGCTTTTTTCGTTTTCTACAATGCTAGACAGGCTGGTGTTTCTGGCTCCGCTCCTTGTTTTAATTGGATTTAAGGTTTCGGACTACCATCCCTATGTCTACGCGTATCTCGTTTCGAAAATTATTGCGCTCATATATTGCTCTTGGATGGGCAGGGATATCCTACGCGCTAAATCAGTGTCTTTTGGCAATTCGCTTAAGGACGGCATCCGCAGTATCATCGTCGGCGTGAAGCTGATGATTGCGAACATCGCCGACACACTAATCCTCGGGGTATCTAGGTTTCTTATCGATCATTTTTGGGGTATCGTCGCCTTTGCAAAAATTTCGTTCTCCCTCTCTCTGGTGAATTTCTTCATCACCTTCGTCTCACAGGCGAGTATGGTTTTATTTCCTGCCCTTAGGACAGGCTCTGAAGATGAGAGGGTTCGTTTTTACATTGGCATAAGGAATTCTATCGAGCTTATTTTCCCTGCGATCTATTTACTCTATTTCCCTATGGTTTGGTTTTTGGGGATATGGCTTCCTCAATATGCCGAAAGCCTCAAATACTTTGCGCTCTTACTTCCGATATGCGTCTTCAATACAAAGATGAGCCTTTGCTGTACTACCTATTTCAAGGTACTTCGTAAAGAACAGCTGCTCCTGAAGTTGAATATCGTCACTGTTATTTGTAGCGCTGTTTTTTCGATATTCGGTGTTCTTGTCCTTAACTCGCTCGACGCCGTCCTGTGTGGCGCCGTTATCTGCATTATTGGCAGGTCGTTGTGGTCCGAGCTCTATCTGAACGAACAGCTTTGCGCCCCGGGTTCAACTAGGCCGTTTCAGGAGATCCTGCTTACAGTCGCTTTCGTCTTGTTCGCTGAGCTTTTATCTGGTGGAACTGCGGCGATTCTGTATGCATTAGTCTACGTTGGCTATCTCTTGCTCAATCATTCTGCGCTGAAAAGCGTTGCTTCATGTTTGACCAAACTTAAGAAGCAGCGATAGCTACATCATAATGGATTGGATTTTAATATGAAAGGCATCATCCTCGCTGGCGGGTCAGGCACGCGCCTGTACCCGCTCACGCTCGTGACCTCCAAGCAGCTGCTGCCGGTCTACGACA